>DASYSN010000127.1:0-8132 GCA_036003305.1 Thermoanaerobaculia bacterium | reverse complement strand
GTCCCAGCGCTTGGATGACTCACGCGTAGCCGGGCAGTGCGTGCCCCCTCTCTACTCTCGCCCTTCCCCATCAAAACGTACAGTCTCTCAGGGCTGAAAACGGGGTAGAGAACGGTGCGGGAGCACCTATAAGGATGACGGTTGGGCGTCCGCTAGGGCGTCGTGTCGACCACCGCGAGCTCGTCCCAGGCGTCGCCGGTGACGTTGTTGATCGTCGACCCGTAGGCGGTCCAGAAGTTCGACTTGTTGGTCTGGGTGATGTTCTGGATCTGGATCTGTTCGCCGGGAACGATCGTGCCGAGGGAGACCTGCTGCATCGAAAATGGCGGCAGCGTAACGGTGATCGCGTTCACCGGATCCTGAATGAAGTGGAGGATGTAGAAGGTCTGCGCGTGCACGGGATCGAGGTTCACGATGCCGACGTTCGTGCGGTAACTCGGCGGATCGTCGGCGCCGCCCATTGAAAAGATCGCGGCCGCCGGGGTGTTCAACTGCGAAGCGGGAATGGCCGGAAGGTCCTGGGACGTCGTGCCGTTCGTTCCCGGCTGCGGCGTCCAGATACGCGAACTGACGAAGAGGCGCGCCGTCTGATCGATCCCTGTGCCGTCCGAGTTCACTGCCGCTGTCACGAGGATCGCGCCGAGGCCGGTCTGGTTCAGGTAGTCGCGGACGAAGTCGGCCGAACGGACGCCGGTCGACGCTTTCAGCGTCACGAGTACGGGGTTCGGAACCGAGAGCCCCGGCTGCGGGAGCCACTGCAGGTTCACGACCTGATCGTGCGCGGCGAGGTTGAGGATCGAGATGTCGGAGCGGAAAAACGTCCCGTTGAGGCCCGGCGTGCTGCCGGCTGCCGGGATCAGTAGCTGAAAACCGACACCGAGCGGCTGCACGACCGCCGCGCTGAGGGATGTTGCTGCGAGGAGAATTGCAAAAGCGATGAGTGCGCGCATGCGCCTGACGCAAGCGCGGCGCGTGCCACGTAGCCGTTAAAACGAGCGCAACAGGATGCGCTGCTCGCCTTCGTCGGCTACGTACATCCGGCTGACGCCGGAATTGCAGAAAGCCCAGTCATGGCTGACGCCGGTGACCATGAGCGACTCGTCGGGGCAGAGCTCGCCGAGGGCGCGGCCCAACGTCTGCACGTCAGTGGAGTCGGCGCTGCGGACGACGAAGGTCGACTCGAACGGCAGTTCGACGACCACGCCGAGGCGCTCGATCGCATCGTGCAGCTCGCGGTAGTCGGCGCCCGGCGTGAGGCTGTGGCGGATCAGCAGGAAATCGCGCGCCGTCGAAAACTGCGTTCGCGCGACGAGAAGCCGCGCGTCATCGGGAATGTGGGAACGCATCCAACGGACAATCGGGGCGGCGTGACGCGACTCGTGCAGCCACACCTGCCAGCTTTGATCGAAGTTCGGTTCGGCACCGAGGCGGCGCATCGCGTGCGAAACGTCGACGGTCAGCTCGCCCTCGTAGCAGATCTGGAACAGCTTGATCTCCCCCATCACAACCTCCCGTGGTCAATGCTGTTGGCGGAATCGTAGCATGGCGACGAGCGCCTTCACGAAGAAGGGAGCGATTGATTACTACCGCCGCGTCGCGAAGGTTCTTCTCCCGCATCTGAAGAACGTGCCGATCTCGTTCAAGCGCTATCCCGACACCATCGACGGCGAATCGTTCTGGGAGAAAGACGCGCCGTCGTTCACGCCAAAGTGGGTAAAGACCGTCGCGGTGCCGCGGCGCGGCGAGGACGAGAGCGACATCCGCTACATCGTCGTGAATGACGTTAAGACGCTGACCTGGCTCGTGTCGATCGGCGGCATCGAGTTGCATCCATTCCTGCATCGCGCGCCGAAGCTCGATGTCGCGACCAACGTCGTCTTCGATCTCGATCCCGGCGCCGGCGCGGACATCGACGACTGCTGCGACGTCGCGCTCCTCCTGCGCGACGCGCTCGCGGCGCTCAAACTGAAGTCGTTCGCGAAGGTGAGCGGCTCGAAGGGGCTGCAGGTCCACGTGCCGCTGAACACGAACGCCACACACGAGGCCACCGTGGCGTTCGCGCGCTTCGTCGCCGACGCGCTCGCACGCGCGCATCCGAAGCGGATCGTCTCGAAGATGGCGAAACAGTTCCGCGCGAAACGCGTCTTCATCGACTGGAGTCAGAACGCCGGCTACAAGACGACGGTATCGGTCTACTCGCTTCGCGCCAAGGGTGGTGTTTCGATGCCGCTGACCTGGGGCGAGGTGGAAAAACATTCACCGCTCGAGTTCACGCCCGACGCCGCGCTGCGGCGGATCGCGAAGAAGGGCGATCTGTTCGCGCCGGTGCTGAAGCTCAAACAGAAGCTTCCCGGTAGTGGCCGGTGGCCAGTGACCGGTGGCCGGAGAGCTTCTGGCCACCGGTCACCGGCCACCGGCCACTCTCTCCCGAAAGAGAAATCGCAATCCGGCCGCCGGCTCTTCGTCGTCGTGAAGACCGACCAGGCGGGCGACGAGCTGTGGCTCGACGTCCGCGGCAAGTTCCAGCGCTGGATCCTGCGTCCCGACCGCGAGGGCGGCTCGCAGCTCATCGCGTTGTTCGCCGGGCAGTTCCCCGTCCAGAAGGAGTACTACGCCGGGAAAGTGCCTCCCGAGTGGCGCAAGCGGGTGAAACTCGAAGACGCGGGCGCGTACGAGTTGATCGAGGGGAGCTACGAGCGCCGCCGCTTCGACCTCTGGTTCACCGGGAAGGTCCTCTCGGGCGAGTGGATCCTCGAGAAGATCAACCCCGAAGAGACCCACCGAAGCTGGCGACTGTCACCCGTCTTGCGTCTACACTTGCCCTGAGGAATGACGATGAGCGACGCCCCGCAGCCCGAGCCGCCGCCCGAGCGGGAGAGCTGGCTGAAGAGCTTCCGCGCCACGCGGCTGATCGTGTGGGGGTGGCTGACCGACCCGGCCGTGCTCGTCTACCGGCGCGAGGCGACCGGCCGCCACAAGGCGCGCGTCGTGACGGTCGAGTTCTTCCTCTTCGTTCGCGAGGTCGCCCGCGAGTTCTACGAGATCCAGGGGACGTCGCGCGCCGCGTCGCTCGCATATACGACGCTCCTCTCGCTCATCCCGCTCCTCGTGGCGTTCACGCAGGTTCTCCGCCGCTATTTCTCGACGCTCTTCCCCGACTTCCAGTCGCAGATCGACAGCGTCCTGAACGTCGTCATCCCGTATCAGTCGCCGACGCTCACGTATCACCTCGCCCGCTTCGCCGAGAACGCGCAGGCCGCCTCGACCCTCGGCGCGATCGTCTTCATGGTCATCGCCTTCCGGCTCTTCCTCGCCGTCGAGTCGACGGTGAATCAGATCTGGAAGGTGCGCAGCGCTCACGGATACCGCCAGAAGATCATGGCGTTCACGATGCTCTTCTTCTGGGGCCCGCTGCTGATGGGCCTCTCGTTCACGACCACGACGATGCTGGAGCGCAACCGCTACCTACGGCTGCTGTTCCGGAACGATCTGATCTTCCAAATCACGCCGGTCATCATCCTCTTCATCGCGTTCACGATGCTCTTCTGGCTCGTGCCGTCCGCGAAGGCAAACCCGCGGTCCGCCGCCGTCGGAGCGCTGGTCACGACCGCGCTCTTCACCCTCGTGCGCTGGGGTTTCGGCGTGTACGCAAATCATCTGTTCAACGGCCGCTTCAACCTGATCTACGGCGCGGTCGGTTTGGCGGTCATCTTCCTGATCGCGATCGAGATCATGTGGGTGGTCATCCTCCTCGGCGTCGAGATCAGCTACGTCTTCCAGAATCTTTACGGCGTGCTCCGCGCCACCGAGCAGCAGATCGCCGACGAGCCGCGGTTCGACGTCTACTACGCCATCCGCGCCCTGATCGAGATTGCGCGCCGCTTCGACCGCCGCGAGGACATCCCGTCGTCCTATCGCCTCGCCGAGCAGTTCGGAACGACCGACCAGCAGATGCTGCGCGTCATGCGCAAGCTCGAAGACGCCAAGCTCGTGAAGGTCGTCGGCGGCGACTACCCCGGCTACCTCCCCGCATGCGATCCCGACCGCATCACCGTCGAGGAGGTCGTAATGCAGGTCGAGGGAGCGAAGCGCGACATGCCCGAGCTCGAAGCCGACAGCGAAGAGCGCCGCGTCATCAGGGCCCTCATGGACCGCCTCAACATCTGCCTGACCTCCGCCCTCGACCGCACCACCATCGGCCAACTCGTCCGCCAGCTCTACTCCCCCCGCGTCGCCCGCCGCGACGACGCGGCCGAAGGCGCGTGAGTCGCGATTACTCGCGCGCGCCGGCTGCGGTTAACGCCGCGAGGTCCTCGAAGTAGCGCCGATGTTTTTCTCTGAGAGCTTCTTCGCTTTCGGCCTGGAGCAACACGATCTCTCGTCGTAAGCCGTTCCGATGCAGCTCTATCTCGCGTCGCAATCGATCGCTCTCGGCCAATTCACGATCCGCGTCCGAATACGGACGAATACTCGAGAGATCTCCGCGTGAGCGATCGTACTCAAGTAAGAAGATCATTTTGAGCTTCCAATCTCCATGAACTCGGCGAACAGCCTATCGATTTCCTCTTGAATATGACCCGCCTCGTCTCCTGAAGCAACCTGCAGTTCATCAGTTCGTGCAAATATGAGTGACATGACGTCGAGTTCGTGTCGGTCGATAGGGGGGCCACCGCCATACTTGAGCGCTGGATCAATGGTGTCAGCGTATTTCTCGCAGATCTCTGCCCAGAGCTGTTGATTCGCGGTTCTGACCTGTACCTCTATCGCTTTGCCCGCTTCTCGAACAACAAGGTGAACTGCTCGGTAGCCGTGACTCGGTTTCAAGCGTCGATCGATCACTGTGACGGAGTTGAACGCAGCAGATATCGTGTCGACGGCTGCGTCTTGGTCTCGTAAGTCCGGGACGACCGTTCTGCAGCCCGCGATGTCCTGCATCTGCGAAAGGCGAATCGACTCGCGGTTCAGCTTCTCAACGACCGAAGTCGTCGATTTCGCCGGTCGCCCACTGATGGACAAGTCCTTAACTTGTTGAATCCGCTCGACGACTATGTCGTACGCCAGTCCAAAACTACGCCTATATTCATCAAGCAGCCTCAGATCATCCTCGCTGAAGACCTGACGCCGCAGTCGATCTCCGAGGCGGTCGATCTGCGCGTTACTGAGATGCTTCACGATGATCGAAGCTTAACGTAGGACGGGCTTTAGCCCGTCCTGGGGCGGGCTGAAGCCCGCCCTACGTTGCGCGTGCGGATCATGTGGATCCGGCGGAAGGTTTCGTAGGCGACGGTGGTCATGGTGAGCCAGAGGAGGCCGGCGGTGACGCCGGCGCCGACGTCGCTGATCCAGTGGACGCCGAGATAGACGCGGGAGAGGGCGACGCCGATGACGAGCGTCGTGGCGAGGGCGACTGCGGCGGCTTTCCAGCGCCAAGGGATGTGGGCTCGAAGGACCAGATACGCCAGTGCGCCGAAGATGACGGTCGAGCCCATCGCATGGCCGCTCGGGAACGAGTAGCCGCTGGCGTGTTTGAGCATTTGCGCGACGTCCGGACGGGCGCGGGCGAAGTAGCGCTTCAGCTCCCAGTCGAGCGCGCCTCCTCCTGCCGCCGTCAGGGCGAGATACGCCGCCCAGCGGAACCGTTTGCGCACGAGCAACACGATGAACACGACACCGCCGATCGCGCCGACGCCAAACGGACCGCCGATGGTCGTCATCACGTCGAAGAACGAGGTCGCGCTCGAGTACCGCTTCGCCACCGCCCAGTCATGGACGCGCGTGTCGACCTTCTGAAGCAGCGGACTCTTTGCGTGCACCAGCTCCGCGAGATCGAGGAACTGATCGCCGGCCCACCCGACGAGCAGCGCGCCGAGGACCACCGTGAGAATGACCGGCAGATAGTCGCGAAACCGCCACTTCGCGATGATGCGATCCGCCATGACCCGGCCGAAACGGCCGATCGGCGGATGCACGGCGGCGAGGATGCCCCAGAGGATCAGGAAGACTGCGAAAAAGGCGGCGTAGAGCAGATCAGAACCCGCCGCTCATGTACTTCCACTGCACGATCTTCTCGTTGATCTCGCGCAAGCGGCGGGAAATCATGCGGCAGAGGAGGTTGAGGAACTGCAGCGACGCGTTCGGGTCCATCGAGAGGATCTCGTTCAGCGTCGCGCGGTCGATGGAGAGGACCGTGGCATCGCCCTCGTGCGCCTTCGCGTCGGCGGAGCGCGGCTTGTCGTCGATCAACGCCATCTCGCCGAAGAAGTCGCCGCGGTCGAGCACCGTGAGCGCCTCCTCGCCGACGCCGGGGATGAACTTCGAGATGCGCACGCGGCCGTCGAGGACGATGTAGAGCTTGTCGCCCTTCTCCCCCTCGCGGAACATCATCGAGCCTTCGCGGAAGCGCTCCTCACTCGAGAACGTGGCGAGCAGCTTCATTTCCGCCGCGGAGAGGCCGCGCTCCTTGAAGAGGTCGACCTTCTCCTCCGACTTGACGGTGACCTGCGCGATCTCGCGATTCTTCCCCTCGTCGCGTTTGCGGCCGGCGCCGCGCTTGGCGTCCTCCTGGAAGAAGAGCTTGAGCTGCTCGTTCGCGTCGCGGACCTTCTCGGCGAGCGACCGCCAAAACGCCCAGTGCAGCCCGACCGCGATCTCCTTGTCCTCGTCCATCATCTGGTCGAGGGCGCTGAACGAGAAGGTGTAGCAGGACGACGACTCGGTCGCGATCGCGTCGCTGGAGCGGTGCGTCCGGTCGATGAAGTTCATCTCGCCGAAGATCTGGTCGGCCATGAGGGCGCCGAGGATCTGCGGGCCGAACGGCGTCTCCTTCCGGACCTCGAAACGCCCGTCGCGGACGACGTAGAAGTCCATCGAGCGGTCTTCCTCGCGGAAGACGTAATCGTTCGAGAGGAATGCGTCGATGTGCGTGAAGCGCGATAGCCGGAAGATCTGCTCGTCCTTCATGTGCTGAAAGACGGTCAGCTTCCGCAGCTCCGATGAGATCTGGATCAGGTTGTCGCGCTTTTCGGCGTCGCGCGTGATCTTCAGCGTGATCGCCTTCAGCTCGCGCGAGTCGACGCGGAACAGGCTCTCCTTGCGGAACTCCAGGCGCTCGGTGAGGAGCTGCAACTGCTCGACGCGCGACTTGATGCGTGCGTTCAGCTCTTTCGTCTCGATGTTGCTGATGCGCTTGATGGTGTTGATCATCCGGCGCACCGCTTCGGTCGACTCACCCTTCTGGTCGGTGGCGAGGAGGAACGCGTCGACGAAGTCGTCGAGCGACTTCTCGAAATCTTTCAGCTCGAACTCGACGCGGCCGGAGAGCTCGGCGAGCCCGCGGTCGAACGGGTTGAGCTGCCGCGCCTTCGCGATCTCCTCGTGCGCGGCGGTCCACTCGCCCTGCGAGTAGTAGAGACGCCCGAGGATCTCGTAGACGCGATAGCTGTTGGGCGTCTTCAGCTTCGCGATCTCGAGCAGCTCGATCGCCTTCGCCGTCTGGTCCTTCGCCATGTGGTACTGCGCGAGGCCGACGTACTGCGAGGCGTCGACCTCGTCCCGCGCGCGCTCCGCGGCGACTTCCTGGCGGACGTCCGAAAACCGCGACTCCTCCGCCTGGTTCTTCAGGTCGCGGACGCGCGCGAGGTTGATCCGGATGGCGACCGAGCCGGGACGGAGCTTCTCCGCCATCTCGTACAGGTGGATCGACTCGTCGTACATGAGCTGGTCGGAATACCGTCTCGCGAGCGCAAGAAGGTCTTCGGCATCGATCGCCATCGATGCCTCGGGCGCGAGCGAGCGAAAGCGCGCGCGCGAACCCACCGGCTGTTCGGCCATAGAGCCCGATATTATCTCGTGAATGCAGAAAGCGCTCGCGATCGTCCTTTCTGCCCTCGCGTTCCTTTCCGTCGCGGCCGATCGGCCGGGCCCCGACGGCTTCCTTCTCGCCCTTCCCGGCTACGAATACGAGTTCCCGCGCGACCACGGCTCGCACGACGGCTACCGCACGGAGTGGTGGTACTACACCGGCCATCTTCGGACGGACGACGGCCACCGCTACGGGTTCGAGCTGACGTTCTTCCGGGTCGGTGTGGCGCCGGCAATCCTGCCGGCGAATCCTGACGCCGGCAGGATTGCCG
>DASYSN010000126.1:0-11832 GCA_036003305.1 Thermoanaerobaculia bacterium | reverse complement strand
CCAGGTGCTCGCCGAGACGGTGAAGTCGAGCCGCTACTTCCCGGGCGACACCGTCCTGGAGGAGGGGAGCGCGAACCGCGCCCTCCACATCCTGAAGAGCGGCCGCGTCCGCGTCTCCCGCACGGTGCACGACCGCGAGGTTGCGCTCTGCGATCTCGATGCGGGTCAGACATTTGGCGAGCTTTCGATCATCGAGGACGGCGTCGCGTCGGCAACCCTCCACGCCGTCACCGACGCCGAGGTGCTGTCGATCTCGATGCACGACCTCGCGACGTTTCTGCGGACCTCGCCGAACGCCGCCGCCAAGTTCTGGCGCGCCATCGCCGTCGACCTTCGCCGCCGCATCCTGCAGACGAACGACGTCGTCCGCAGCTACTTCGAGGTGAACCGGGCGCTCGTCGAGAACGAGACGTTCCGCGAGGCGTACGCGATGTGCAACCGGTGAGTCGCTTCTTCAAGAACTGGGTCTTTCCGATCGCGCTCATCGCCGGCATCGCCGCCGCAGTCGCGTATCCGGTGAGCCGCGCCGAGGAGTGGTCGTTCCCCGTTTCATTCGCCGTGGTCCTCGGCGCCGGCCTCGCGCTGATGGGCTGGGGTCTCCTCACATTGTCCGTGTATGAGAAGGCCGCGAAGAGCCGCGGATGGCGATGCGAGACCGGCTTCACCGCAGCGACGCCGTCGAGCGACGTTCGCATCGAAGGAGAGTTCGAAGGAACGCGTTTCAAGCTCAGTCGCCACCGCGTGACGGCGACCGGACGTCGCAACACCGAATCGAGTGAGCTCCAGTGGATCGGCGACGAGATCCGCGTCCCCGCGTTCACGCTCCACACGAGCCGCGCCGTCGATGCCGCGATCGATCGCTTCGTCGGGGCGAAGGAGATGACCCGGACGATCCTGTCGGCCACCGGCCACGCCCAGCTCGCCTCGCTGCCGCTGCCCGCCGATTCCGCCTTCGCGCGCCGCGCGGAACTGACCGCTCCCGACGCCGCGGCCGCCGAGTCCTTCTTCTCACCCGCGCGCTGCGCCGCGCTCGATCCGCTCCTCGGCGCCGACACCGTCGACGCCGCGCAAGGACGCATCACCATCATCGCCCTCGGCTTCCCCATGCCGCAGAACCTCAACGATCACCTCGCACGGGGGGCGGCCATCCGCCGCGCGCTGTCATCCTGAGGTGGCGGAGCGGCGGAGCCGCGTAGCGCACCGAAGGATCCGGTGCTGAAACGAGTCATCCGTTCCGGCTATCCGTCGTCGGGACGCGCTCCTAGTTTCAGCACCGGATCCTTCGTCCTCCTCCGCTTCGCTGCGGCGACTCAGGATGACAGACGGCGGATGACGGCCGCCTCAAATGGCTGGTCGTGTGTTGCGATCGATGGTCGCTCGAAGGAACTTTCCGTTGGTGTCGTAGAAGACGTTGCCCGACGGACAGTCGCGGTACTTCTCGCCGTCGTCGTCCTTGTAGACCGCGCCGCAGTAACCATCGAAGTTCACGTCGATCTCCACGTTGCCGCACCTCCAGAACTGGCCGGTGCTCCGGCGGATGCGGACGAGCGAGAGTTGCCCGTCCTCCACGCTGCTGTGCCGCGGCGCGTCCTTGATCAACCCTGGCAACAGCGAGATCGTGGCCTGGTCGACCGTGAACGGCTGGCGGTCGAGGCAATCGAAACGGTCTGTCGGCGAATCGACTGAGCGGTGTGTGATCGATCCATCCGCGTTCATGGCCCACTTCCCGATCTTGTGCTGCGCGTCGGAATACACCTCCACGTGCAGCCCCACGCTGCTGAAGTCGATCTCATGGAAGGCGGACGGATTCCCCATCGCCGTCCACAGCCGCGGAAAGTCTCTGTCGACGCTGACGAGGAAGTCATGCTTGCCCCCGTCCGCCGGAAGCACCGCCACGTTCGAAGCCATGTCCGCTCGATCCGATTCCCCGATGTAAGACAAGCATCCCGCGCTCAATGTGAGAACGAGCAGCGTGAAGAGGACTTCTCTTCGCATTCAACAACTCCTGCCGCGCGGTCGCGCGCGGCATGCATCGAGGTTAGTACGACGTACGCCGCCCGATGCAGAAGTGCGCATCGGCGGTGGTGCGATGTCCCGCGGCTGCGGGACGCGTGCGCATCTGCCGTGGTGCAACGTCCAGCCGTTGCGGGACACGTCCACATCGGTCGTGGTGGAACGTCTCACGCCTGCGGGACACGTACACATCGGCCGTGGTGCAATGTCCCGCGGCTGCGG
This sequence comes from Thermoanaerobaculia bacterium, assembly GCA_036003305.1. Taxonomy (GTDB): domain Bacteria; phylum Acidobacteriota; class Thermoanaerobaculia; order Gp7-AA8; family Gp7-AA8; genus DASXHZ01. The sequence goes on along the minus strand of DASYSN010000126.1, from coordinate 9,597 downwards.
GACACGTGCACATCGGGCGTGGTGCATGTCCCGCGGGTGCGGGACACGTGCACATCGACGGTGGGGCAATGTCCCGCACGCAAAAAAAACTTCGCCCCGCTCTTGACAGGCTCTACGGCTGAGCTTATACATATCGTCGCGAGGTCGAAGTTCCAAGGGAATGTCCAAGGGACCCAGACCTCGGCGGCTGTCGGCGGTACAGGCGTTCCGGAATGGGACGATAAGCCTGGAACGACGCGGGAGTTGAGCGTGCTCCTCCTGCCGCGAGACGCCCGAGGTGTACATCTCGGGACAATCACTAACCGGAAGTGTCGGCGTGTGGCCGCCCCTTCCAGCCGGTGGTCGCCTCGCACTCGTCGACGAGTCGTGGATTGCACCTCCGGCCCTAACCATGAGGGCAGAGAACAGGAGGAAATATGAAAACCATCAATACCAGGATCACCACCAAGAGTCCCACGACCACGACCGGTGCGGATACGCCGCAGCCGGCAGTCAAACTCACGCCGGACGCTGTCATCGAACAGTTGCGCGCCATGCGATCGCAGATCGAACAGGTTGCGCCGCTGACGAAGGAACAGCGGAAGGCGCTCAAACAGCGGCTCCGCGACCAATCGGCAGAGATTGTCGCCGCGTCGATCAACGTGATCGGCGTGCTCGACAACGTGTCGCAGGCGATCGGACAACCGCTGGACGATGTGCTTCAGGTCCAGAACGAGGCGGACCGCTGGGACGCGGCCGCCAGCGAGGCTCGCGCGTTCGTGAACGGCATCGAGGGAGCCAACCTCATTCGCCGTCAGCAACTCGCACTCGTCGGCAGGCAGGCGTACTCGATCGGGTCGCAGCTCGCTCTGGATCCGGCGAACGCGGTGCTGGTGCCGCACGTGGAGGAGGTCAAGCAGCTCAAGAGCGTCTCTCGTCGTAAGAAAACGAGAAAGACGCCGGAGACGCCGGCTCCGACCCCGTCGACAACGACACCCGCGCCGTCCACCATGACGCCGGCGAAGGCGTAGCGTAAGGAGAGGGTGAACCCCGGGCGTTGGTTGCATCCGCGCCCGGGGTTCCTAACCGGTCATGAAAAACGAGAACAAAGCAAAACGTGCAGTCGCCCTCGTGAACGCGTGCATCGATGCGATGCGCGCCGCCGAAAACGCGCCCGACTCGCCGGTGAACCACTACACGTCGGTGGTCGAGCGACGCGAGCTGCGCCGAAAAGCGAAGCGTCTCCGCAAAGGACAACTGGAGCCGACGTACCCGACCGTGAACCCGGCCCCACAACTGGCGGACATCTACGAGCGGACCGCCCTGCGCGACGACATCTTCGACGCGCAGCGCATCAATTTCTTGAACGCGCAGAAGGAGCTCGGGAAGATCCTCGAAGAGAACGATCCCGAGGTCAGGAAAGCTCTCGATGAGCAGATCGACCAGATGAAGCGCGAAGCGCTGGAAGGCGGTCCCGGAAGCGAAGCGGCGCAGCGGTTCCGCTGCCTGCAGACCCTCGCCGCGGGCGGCGCGAAGTGGCACGACGAGAAGCGCCGCCAGAACGACCCGTCCAAGATGCACATCGCGCCGAGGCTGACGAGCAACCCACTCACCCAGGCGCGCATGGAGGCCGCCGCGGCGGAGATCCTCACCGCGGTGCCCGACGGCGAACCGGTCTGGTCGTTCCCGGCCGAGGCTTCCGGTGCCCGTCGGCTTCTCCTGCGCATCGGCGTCCATCCGGTCTCGTGGATCGCAAGCTTCGAGCGCGGCAACAAAGGCCCCAGCACGGTTCAACTGATGCCCGGAGACACGCACTTCTTCGTCTCCGCCGCCGGCGCGGGTTACATCATCGAGGCGCTGACGCGAACGCTCGTGGAGAAGGTCGGCGACGACGTCGTCGCTGTCGGCTTCGACGAATCGCGCACGATCTTCTTCGTCAATCACGACGACCGGATTCTCGAAGCCTACGCCCCGCACGGCGTTCGGTTGTGGAAGACCGCCGTCGGCGTGGGCTTCCGCGGCTTGACGCTCAACGGAGGCTCGATCGCCGGCGAAGCGCAGCAGTCGCCGGAGGGGGAGTGGAGCGCGTTTACGGTGGATGTGGGGACGGGGGAGGTGAGGTGGGGGTGACGAGAAGGGTCAAGAAAGAGGAGTGCCCCCCAGGGAAGCGCCCTTGACATCCAGGCCATGTGGAGCAGAATGGAATCACAAGCACAAAAAAAGGAGAACCCAATGCGGATTCCGATCCGGCTGGCGATGTTGCTAATCGTTCTTGGGCATTTCCGGGCGTCGATGGCGCAATTGCCTCCGATTTATCAGGTAGGAACCGACCCCGTGTTCGGCCCGATCTGCGCTGGACCGGGTGGAACGGCGCCTTGTGCGTATGTGCAGGCATTCGAGAGTATCGCTCAACGGATTCCTGTTCAATTTAAGAGCGCCAGTCCATTTGGACCGATATGTGCTGGTCCTATCGGGGACGGTCCGTGCGCCGATGTTCAACGATATCTCCTTAACCAGGCACTTTCCCAAATTCAGTTGCCCCAGTTGTTCCTTGACCCTCACGCCGGTCCAGTCTGTGGTGGGCCGCTCGGGCCAGGTCCGTGCGATGCGGTGCGCTTCTATATAGTTCAGGTGGAGTTCGGGCTGATTCGACCCGAGCCAAACGGATCACAGGTTACCGGAATTGATCCCGAACTCGGCGCGATCTGCACGACGGCGATGGGTCCGGTACCGTGTTCACTCGCGCAGCAACAGTTACTCGATTCATTTCCCGGAAATCAACCGCCGCAAACATCGTTCAATGTTCCCAACGACCTGAACGCGGCGGACCTCGCTCTGGCGTGCGCGCACCGTGCTGGCATAGACCCTGTGTCGTTCGCGGCGTGTACCGGCCACCAGATTATTCTAAACCCGAACCAGCAGGCCATCCTGGATTGCGCCGTGTCTCACACGGAAACTACAGATTTCGCGAAATGCGCGGCGCCGCACGCCGGCGTGCGTCTTCCAGACGAGACCCGACTTGTGGCTGGCTGTGCGATGAAGTCCAATGGCAACGCAGAGCAATTTGCCACCTGCACGGGAGCGGCATACGCTAGCCGCCCTTTGTCCGACGACGAGCAGGCAACATTGAAGTGCGTGAAAGACGCGAACGGAGACTCGAGTAAGTTCGCAGCATGTGCGGGGCGATATGTACTTGGAACTAACACGACTGACGCACAACGTAGGGCGCTGAAGTGCGTCGCCGATTCAAGAGCGGATGCCGAAGGGGCGGGGCATCTCGCAATATGCCTAGGTGACGGTTCGCTCAGTGACGACCAAAAGATGGTCGCGAAATGCGCGCTGCATTCGAATGGCGAAAGAGACGCTTTTCTCTCCTGCGCAGCAAGCAATTTTGTGGCCAAGGATCTGTCAGATGATCAGAAGGCTGCGTTGGCCTGCGCGGCTGAGTCTCAGGGGGACGTAGAGGCGTTTGCAGCGTGCGCTGGACCGCGTCTATTTGGTATCCATCTTACAAAAGAGGAAAGCGTGGCGCTCAAATGCGCAGCTCAATCGCAGGGAAGTGCGGCGGGATTTGCGGTATGTGCCGGAGCTAACATGTTCAATTTACAGCTCAATCCCGAGCAGCAGGTCGCTGTTCAATGCGTGGCCTCAACCGGGGGGCAGCCTTACGCTGCGGCCGGGTGCATAGCATCGCGCCTCACTGCGAGAGAGCTGACGAAGTGCCTCACCGACGGGTTTGGTGGGAAAGGATGTTTCGGAGATTCCAACGATTTGGTTGGGAAAGATGGGTGGGTGGGTAGAAACCTTAGCCAAATAGCCGGTGGTCCGAACTCTGTCTTCAATAACCCGGCGCAGCTCGCTGGCGGTCCGAACTCCTTTGTGAGGAATCCCAATCAGATTTGGGGTGGCGACAATTCGTTCCTTCGAAATCCCGGACAGATGTTTGGAGGCAGCAACTCGTTCGTGAGGAATCCTTCCCAGTTCTGGGGAGGTGCTAATTCGATCTTCAATAATCCAGGTCAGCTTCTTCCGTCGCCGCCGCGGCCGCTGCAGCTCGGAACTGTTGGAGGTAAACGAATTTGCATACCTTGGTGTTGAACGTGCCGTTATTCTGACAACGTCACCCGAATAGCGCGAAGCTTCGCGCAAGCTGCTGCTTTTGACTCCTGTTCACCGTACAGCCTTCTCGGCGCGGTGACTTTTAATTGCGCGCGTTTCAATTCGTATACAGCACTGACCGCGGCCGCCTATTTGCAGGCATCCTTTGGGAGAACATCGGAACACTTCGTTGTGTCGGGGCTAGTCGGATCCAGCAGCTTACACATTTCTCGTGTCGCTTCTTTCTTCGTCGGGAAAGGACCGCTGAGATTGGGGCCGTATTGCGCACGCTCAGTTGCTTCTTGCGCCATGCACCAGCCATTCGAGGGTTGTCGATTCACGCAGAACTCGCCAGCTTTTTTGCAAAGCGTTGCCGTCGCCGCAGCTTGTAACGATGCTCCAACGTCGTTGACCTTCGCCGACTGAGAGCTATTCGAAATACTTCCGAGCGCGACAAGGATCAGGGGAATGTACACGTTCATGTTCACCTCCCGAACTATGTGACGGCTTCTTTCCCTGCTTAGTATAACAGGGATCAGGAAAAGGCGCATGCCGAGCGCCAGCGATGGCGACCCTGCTCGATCATCGCTGCCTCTGGCTGCTCGACGACGCGCTCATCGGTTGCGCCACCTCGTTCGAGGTTATTCAGCCAATCACCAACCGTGTGTTGTGAGAGCGCCTAACGCGAATCTGAGCGTCTTTCGCATTTCTGAGGACATGTCAATACATACGCCTATGGCTGCCGCGACAAGCCGTACGTGAGTGCCGAAACCGCCGGGGATGATCGCGTTAAGGCGCTCGTTGGTAGGTTCCCGGTGAAGTCCGGGACGTCGGTCTCGATCGGCGTGCCGCCCGCCTGGCGTATCCGCGTCGAAACCTGCCCGCGGTGATACGTCGAGTGGTTCACGGCGTGCTCCATGGCACGGGCGGCCTGAATGCTCCCGCCGCGCGCAGCAGCGATCAGGACACCAGCATCGACGAACGTGAGCTTCACGACGCGTCGTGCCACCCGCCACGCCGACACGCCACTTCATTCGCGATTTCGTCCCAGCCCAGATGAGTCGCGCCTGACTGATCGATCTCGATGCGAAGGTCGCGCAGACGGCGGCCAAGAGAAGTCTTCGGTTCGGCGCCCGTTTGAATGGTCACGTGAACCTCCGTGTTCTCCGGCAAGTCGATTGCCTGTTTGAGCTTGAGGACGCCGTTTTCGTAGATCGCGTCGACGTCGATGGTCATACCTTCGCCTCGACTTCCATATTAGCGCGGGTCGTTGGTTGTTCGATCCCCGGTGAAGATCAGGAAGTCGGTTCCGGGCGGCGTTCCGCCGGCCTGACGTACGCGCATGGCGACCTGTCCGCGGTGGTACGTCGAGTGATTCACGACGTGCTGGAGCAGATGGACGAGCTTGCGGGAGCCGGTGTTCCCCGCCAGTTGAACGTAGGTGACGATGCGGGCCAAGTCGTCATCGCCTAGCGAGGCAACGTACTCCTGCCACTCGCGTTCGATCGTGCGCAACTCGGCGCGGAGGACGTCGCGCGTTGGGTTGTCCATCCACTGCGGCGTCGCGCTTGGATTCACGCCGTTGCAGCGCTGCAGCCAGATCCACTCCACGCCGACGATATGCGCGAGGGTGTCGCGCACGCTCGCGAACTGCTCGTCGCTGAGCGCGTCGACGGCCTCGAACATGCGCGCGTTGGCCCAGCGGTCGTATTCGAACAGAAACTTGATGTCGTCGATGTTCATTCGCGATCCGGCATCGGGTAGCTTACTCGTCGGTGGCTCACGCTCCCCGACGTAAAATCCTGTCACCTTCATGCCAATCGTCCGGCGGCGTCATCGTGGAGCGGTTGTTGTCGCTCTCATTGTGTTGACGGCACAGGCTTGCGTGGAGGAAACGCGGCCTGCCGCAACCTTCTCCATCTACGGCACTGCGGAGTCATTGGCGTTCAGCCCCGACGGTCGAATGCTCGCCGCCGCCGAGGTGAACGGCTGGGCCGGTCGAAACGATTGGATTGCTCCGGAAAAAGGGCTCGACACCACGATCAAGCTGCGAAGAGTGCCGGACGGCGCGGTGGTGCGAACGCTGCGCGGACACACCGATGTGGTCTGGAGTGTGGCCTGGAGTCCCGACGGCGCGCTGGTCGCCTCCGGAGCACGCGACAACACCGTTCGATTGTGGCGCGTGTCCGACGGCGCGGCGGTTGCGTCGTGGTCGCCGCCAACAAATCGCGAGCATGGTCCAAACAAAGGTGTTCTGTCCGTGGCGTTCAGCGCCGATGGCCAACTGCTGGCGGGGTCGGGCGTCGATAGCGTCTGGATCTGGCCTCTGAGCGATCGTCATTTGATGGCAACGCGGCCGGTCAGCAGCGCGGAAGTCGCGTTCAGTGCTGCCGGACGGACGGTTGCGACGCGTGGCGCCCACTCCATCGAGCTTTGGGATGCCGCCGATGGTCACGTCGTTCAAAGCATGAGCGATCCGGATGCCGGGCTCTGTCATCTGACATTCAACCGGAACGCAACCACGATCGCCTCGTGCGAGCGTCGCGGCGGAATCGACTTGCGGCACGTTCCGGACGGCCGAATCCTTCGCGTGCTGAACGGCCATCCCGAGGGCACGTGGCGATTGGCGTTCGGCACGAATGGACTCCTCTTCTCGGGCGGGGTCGACGGCGACAGGAGACTTCCGGACCTCGCCGTGCCGATTTCCTCGATCCGCGTGTGGCGGCTGAGCGACGGAAAACTTCTGGCCATACTTCCCTCTGACGAAGGGCTCGTCTACGCGCTCGCCGTGAGCTCCGACGGCCGATGGCTGGCAGCCGGGTCGATCGGGAAGATCGCGCTCTGGCGCGTGACCTGGAGTTGAGCGTTCACTTCCACCGCGTGGCATCGCGCTCGTACAACTTCTTCTTCAACGTCGCCCACGAGTCTTCGAGGTTGATGCCCTGCTGATTCGCGAGGCAGACGAGGACGAAGAGGAGGTCGCCGAGCTCTTCGCTGATGTCGCCGAGCTCCTCGCCGGGCTTGGGGCGTTTCTCGCCGTGATGGTGGCTCACGGCGCGCGAGAGCTCGCCGAGCTCCTCGGTGAGGCGCGCGAGCATCATCAGCGGCGTGAAATAGCCCGGCGTGTAGTTCGTTATCCAGTGATCCACATCACGTTGCAATTCATGGAGCGGCATGAGCCGATTTTCGCTGTGCTACGATTCGCGGGCAATGAATAAGTTCGCGGTGGCGGTGGTGGCCCTTCTCGGGATGGCCGTGACGGCTCGCGCCGACGTGCGCCTGGCCGTCCGCCCCGACGGCAAGAAGGTCATCTACAACGTCTGGTCGCCCTCGGTCCGGACGTCGAACTATTCGTGGCTCGCGAAGCAGCGGAACCGCCGCTCGCCGTACGACAAGGTGATCGAACGCTACGCCGACGCGTACAACGTCGATCCGGTGCTGGTTCACGCGGTCATCCTGGTGGAGTCGGATTTCAATCCGCGCTGCGTCTCGAACAAGAACGCCCGCGGGCTGATGCAGCTCATCCCGGAAACAGCTCAGCGGTACGGCGTGAAGAACGTCTTCGATCCGGAAGAGAACATCCGCGGCGGCGTGCACTACCTGTCGGACCTGCTCGAGATGTTCGGCCACGATATGGAACGCGCCCTCGCCGCGTACAACGCCGGCGAAGGGGCGGTGACGCGGTACGGCGGGATCCCGCCATATCAGGAGACGTCGACGTACGTGAATCGCGCGCTCACGGTCTACTACGGCCGCCCGTACGGATCATCCGCGACCGCGACGTGGTATCCCGCGCATCCGGGCGGCGCGAAGCTTCGCGGCGGTTTCGGCGCGATGCTGCAGCCGATCGTGATCCCCGGCCTCCACATCCTCGGCGCGCACTGACGCGCGAGTAATACAATCTCGCCCGCAATGGCCGAGACCTCTCTCGTCGCGCCGTTTGATCAGGGAGTCTTTCTCCTTCACTACAACCGCGGGCGCGAGGCGTTCCAGGAAGGGCGTTACGGCGAGGCGAGGCGGGAGCTGGAGGCGGCGCAGAAGATGCGCCCCGACGACTCGGACGTCCTCAATCTCCTCGGCCTCGTCTACTTCAAGACCAACGCCTTCCCCGAGGCCGAGGTCATCTATCGACGGCTCGCGAGCGAGAACCCGAATGTTTTCATCCTCCACTCGAACCTCGGCCTGATCCTCTTCAAACAGGGGAAGCTCGACGAGGCGGAGCGGTTCCTCCTGCGCGCGGTCGAGCTGCGGCCGAACTACGCGAAGTCGCACCTTTACCTCGGGCTGCTGTATCGCCAGCGGAAGAAGTACGGCATCGCGCTGGAGCACCTGCGCTTCGCCGGTGCCGACAAGCTCGTGCGCGAGGTGGAGGCGGAGATGCGGCCGAGTGTCGCGCCGCCGGCGCCAACTGTGGCTCCGGCTCCGGTTCCGGCTCCGCCCGAGCGTACGACGCAGAAGATGCAGGCGCTCAAATCGATCCCAACCGATGACGAGATCCGCCGCGCGGCGATGGCGGCGGCGACGCAGCCCGGCAAAGTTCCGACGCCGGCCGCGACACCCGCAAAACCTGCAACGCCCGCACCGCCGCAGCCCGAGCCAGCGGCGCATACGGCCGCTCGCAAGCTGCAGGACGCGGTCGACGAAACGCAGCACGCCGAAGAAAAGCGGATCGACATCGCCAGCCGCAAGATCGAGGGAGCCTCGAAGACGTTCGCGCTCCACGAGAACGGGTTCCTGGAGATCAACTTCGCGCGCAGCGTGCACGTGAAGCGCGGCACGGTCTCGAGCTACTCGGGCAATCTGAAGTTCGTCGCCGAGTCAGGCCTCCTCGGCACGACGGCGCAGACGCTCGTGAAGGCCGCCGGTCACGGAAAGATTTTCGTCTACGAGAAGGGACGCAAGGCGTTCCTGCTCGATCTCAACGACGAGTTCATTTACGTCGAAGGGCGCAACCTCCTGGCACTCGAGGACTCGCTGACGTACCGCGTCGAGTCGATCTACGACGGCTCGTATCAGCGGAAGATCGATACGGTGAAGATCTTCGGCAAGGGCTCGCTCGCGATATCGACGTCGATCGAGCCGCTCACGCTGCGCGTCACGCGCGAGTACCCGCTCTCGATCAGCTCCGAGGCGCTCGTGGCGTGGACCGGGAACCTGATCCCGACCGTGGTCGACGACAAGTCGCTCGAGAACGTGATGATCGAGGGCGACGCGGCGGGGTTCAAGGTGCGGTTCGAGGGCGACGGCGTGGTGGTGAGCGAGCAGTAGGACCGTTACTTCGAAAGCCGCTTCACCAGCGCGTACAGGAACTGCGCGGAGTCGTAGAACTGCTGCACGCCGACGCGTTCGTCGCGGCCGTGCGAGCGGCTCTCGCCGATCTCGCCGAACAGGCCTGATACGCCGTAGGTCGGGATGCCGGCGTTGCGTAGGTAGAGGCCGTCGCTCGCTCCGGTCGACATCGTCGGAACGACGGTGACCCCCGGCCAGAACTCGCGCGTGACTTCCTCGATCGGCTTCATG
>DASYSN010000125.1:0-5954 GCA_036003305.1 Thermoanaerobaculia bacterium | reverse complement strand
CCGCGAAATTCGATCCGCGGCCGGAGAGAAGGATGGCGAGCCTCATTCGATCCACGACGCGAACCCCGCCGGCGGCGCGTCGTAGACGACTTTTCCCGAGCCCTTGACCACGTTGCCGACGAAGTAGAACTTCTGGCCGATCCGCGTGAAGTGGTCGGCGATGGCGGGAACGTCTTCCTTGCCGGCGATCACGATCATCCCGGCGCCCATGTTGAAGACGCGCAGCATCTCGTCGGGCGCGACGTGGCCCTGGTCGTAGAGGTAGTGGAAGATCGGCAGCACCGGCCACGAGCCGAGCTTGATCTTCGCGTCGAGCGATTCCGGCAGCACGCGCGGCACGTTGTCGGTCAGCCCGCCTCCGGTGATGTGCGCCAGCGCGTGGATCTTGCGGTCGTTCACGAGCGGCAGCAGCGGCTTCAGATACGAGATATGCGGCGCGAGCAGCACCTCGCCGACTTTGCCGCCCGCCTGCGGCACGATCGACTGGAAGTCGTGCCCGAGCTGGTCGATCAGGATGCGCCGCGCGAGCGAGTAGCCGTTCGTGTGCAGCCCGGCGCTCGGGAGCGCGATCAGGACGTCGCCTTCGCGGACGTCTTTTCCGGTGATCACCTTCGACTCGTCGGCCACCCCGACGATGAAGCCGGCGATGTCGTAGTCGTCGTCGCCGTAGAAGCCGGGCATCTCCGCCGTCTCGCCGCCGATCAGCGCGCAGCCGTTCTCGCGGCACGCCCGCGCCATCCCGCGCACGACGTCCGTCATCACCGGCGGCCGGAGCTTCCCGGTCGCGTAGTAGTCGAGGAAGAAGAGTGGCCGCGCCCCCTGCACCAGGATGTCGTTCACGCAGTGGGAGACGAGGTCGTAGCCGACCGTGTCGTGGATCTTCATCGCCTGCGCGACGCGCAGCTTCGTCCCGACCCCGTCCGTCGACGACACCAGCACCGGCTTCTCGATGTCGTCGAATTGCGCCCGAAACAGCCCGCCGAAACTCCCGATCTCCGAGATCACGTTCGGCGTGAACGTCCCCTTCGCGATGCGCCGCACCTCGCGCAACGCCTCATCCTGCGCGTCGATGTCGACCCCGGAGTCGCGGTAGGAGGACTTGTCGGTCAAGCGGGGCGGAGTCTAGCAAAGCGGGTGGGGAGAGCGGAGATGGGAGAGCGGAGAGGAAGTGCGCAAACGCACTTTCTCCGCTCTCCGCTCTCCCCTCTGCGCTCTAATACCCCCATGGCCCAGTTCCTCCTCATCACCACCCTGCTCTCCCTCGCGGGCCTGATCGCCACGATGGCGATGGGCTTTTTCGCGGCGCCGGGTCACGTGGCGCAGCACATCTTCGTCGCCCTCGCCACGACGATCCTCGGCCTCTTCTCCCAGTCGATGACCATGTTCTTCTTCATCGGCACCGGCAAGGAGATCAAGGAGAAGGCGAACAATGAGGCCGCGGTCGTCCAGCGGACGAAGGCGTTCAAGAACCGCGTCTTCCCCGCCGCGATGTGGGCCATCGCCGCCCTGATGGTCACCTTCATCATGGGCGGCGGCGTCGTCAGCGGCAAAACCCCGCGCTGGCTCCACGACGCGTCCGCCGTCATCACCCTCGTCTTCCTCGCCCGCGCCTACATCATCGAGCTCCGCGCCATGATGGAGAACGCCGTGCTGATGGAAAAGTACCTGCGGGATTAGCGAGGACTCGAGAGACTCTCAGCAAGTTCTCACATCCGTCATCCTGAGCCGCGTAGACGGCGAAGGATCTCCAGATGCGCTACATGTGGCTCGTGCCGCGAAACTTGAGATCCTTCGCCGCGCTACGCCGGCTCAGGATGACGGAGTTCCGCATGACGAAAAATGGCCGGACGCGCTCATCACGCGCCCGGCCGGATCTACCTCCCGTTCACCTTCACGCCTACGGTGTCACGGGACCATTCGGAACCGGCGTCTGAGGAGTCGTCGCCTTCTTCCGGCGGCTGAAGCTCCGTAAACGCTTGATCTCGAGCACGTGCGGTACGAGCGCGGCGTGCTCGGGATTGCGGACCAACTGCAGACCGACGCCGTAAGCCGTGTCGGCGATGGCGGCGAGCTGCTGGCGGCGCACCAGATTCGCGCTGGAAACGCCGTTCAACAGAGCACGTAGCTGGTCCTCGACGACGGCCCAGCGGTTCGAGTCGTCGCACAACTGGCGCACTCCGTCCGCGTCGCTACCGACCGCGTTCGAGATGACGTCCGTCGTGCCGACCAAGCTGATCGTCGTCTGCAGGATCTCGCCGTTCTTCGCCGTCCGAGCATGATTGCGAACCGCTTGGCGCTGATCCGGCGTCAGGGGAACCGCCTCCGGTACCTGGCCGCTGATGGCGCGCAACTGTTCGACAATCGCCTCGGGCGTGAGGCTCGGGGTGAGCTGCGGCGTGTCCGCAGCGCGAGTGGTGATGGTGGGGCTATTGGTATTGATATTTGTCATAATTTCCTCCGTTTCTCTGCCCTGCCCTGACGGTCAGGCCGGAGGTGCAATCCACGACTCGTCGACGAGTGCGAGGCGACCACCGGCTGGAAGAGGCGGCGACGCGCCGACACTTCCGGTTAGTGATGTCCCGGGATGTACACCCCGGGCGTCTCGCGGCAGGGGGAGCAAGCTCTAACCCCCGCACCGGTAAGGATCTGAAGTCCCATTCGGAACGTCCCTACCGCCGACAGCCGCAAGGTCTTTGTTCTATCGAATTCGAACTCTGACCTATGAGCATCAAAGTAAAACCGAGTCTGGCGAACGTCAAGGGGTTTTCCGACGACGACCGAAGAGTTTTCATTGCGGGATCGCTCGCATCGCTGTGTGACCGGGCCAATCACCACGCGACGGCGGCCGGCGCTCGCGCACCGCTCCACGGGGATGGCGCACAGCCCGGCGGGGACGGCGCACAGGCGGACGGGGACCGCGCACAGGCCGCCGGAAATTGAGCACAGGCGGACGGTGACCGCGTACAGGGCGGCGTCACGCGCGCACCGCCGGGCGGGGACGGCGCGAAGCGGGCCGGGGACCGCGCGAAGCCGGCCGGACGCGGAGTGACGAGCGACGCGCACGCCGTGATCGTCCCGCTTCACGCCGTTACCGTTCAGCGTCGCTCCGTCCCCGCCCGGCGGTGCGCGCGTGACGTCCGCCTGTGCGTCGTCTCCGTCCGCCTGTGCGCAATTTCCGTTCAGCTGCGCGCAATCCCCGCCGGGGAGCACGGCGTGAATGGCGCCGGTGCGCCGTTTCCGCCGAGCGGCGCGCCAGCACCCTCCGCGAGCGCGCCGACACCGTTCAACAGCACCCGCGGATCGGTCGTGTGGAAACCTCGTGCGTCGCCGATCCGTACGAAGACATACGTGATCACCGAACAACGCTATGGACGCATCGCCATCGCGGTCATTCTCGCCGCGACCGCCGCGATCTGGACTCTCCTCGGCTGGCAAGCACTCCACGGCGGCGTCCCCGCCCATCACATCCTCCACCGCGCCGACATGCCCGCGATCTCCAACTGGTGGGGCGCCCTCCTCATCCCCGTCCTTACCTGGTTCCTCGTCCGCCGCATGAAGCCGCGAGCGATCACCCGCCCCAAACTCGTCGTCGCGTCATTCGCCGCCGGCGCCCTAGTCGGCACCGCCCAGGCGGTCACCTTCTTCACCGGCCACGAAGCGATCACCTCGAACATCGTCCTCTCGCTGTTCGTCCTCGCCCTCTTCGTCCCGATCTACCGCGCGGAGTGCGTGCTGGGGTTCACCCTCGCGATGACGGCGCCGTTCGGGGCCGTCCTGCCGACGGCGTTCGCCGCAGTAATGTCGGCCGCGGGTTTTGTTCTCTACCGTGGGCCTCGCTTCGTCATGCGTGCGGCAAAGCGCGAGTATTAAGGTCGAACAAGCCGCGGAGCGGCGGTATCTCGGTAGCCCAAGGCGTCAGCCTTGGGAACGCGATCATTTCAATGTATGCGAGCCGCGGAGCGGCGACATTCCCAGCACGAATCGACGACATGTCGCCGCTCCGCGGCTCACATGATTGATGGGCTTTCTTCCCAAGGCTGACGCCTTGGGCTACCGAGATGACGCCGCTCCGCGGCTACGAACCCGCATTGAGTTTCCCTCAGCGCTTACGCTGAACGCTGTCCATCTTTCTTGTCGAACAGCGGCCGCTGTTTGGAAAGAAGATCACGCTGAACGACCCGAGGCCGGACGCTTTCAGTCTCGAAGGGCTTACTGACGTCCTGCTTCGGATGGAGCCGGATCGCATTTCCAAAGTCACGTAACGCCTGAACAAGTTCCGATACCCGCTTCCTGAAGTGGTGCAGGATTGTCGTCGCGATCTGAATGTTGAAGGTTATCGCCTCGACAAAAGCGAGTACTGCTACGCCGCCAGCTAGTACCAGCGTAGGCGCGACAAGCAGGGGATCGCGCTTGAGGGCGTCCAGAAGCCACTCGAGAACCGCCGATCCAACTTGCTCCGCACCCATGCGCCGCTCACATTTCTAATAACCGTTCTCACGAAGGTAGAGTGCACCGAAACTTGTGCAGGTTTATGAATATACGTCTCTACGTAAGGTAGAGCAATAGATCGCGCGGACGTAGAGTGGGTAGATCGATCGGTGGATGGCGCTCTTACGCCCTGTACAGCGCCGCGCCCCAATGCAACCCCGACCCTAACGCGGTAAAGCAGACGAGCATCCCGGGTTTGATCCGCCCGTCCGCGACGCACTCATGGTAGAGGATCGGAAGCGTCCCCGCGGTGGTGTTGCCGTAGCGCTCGATGTTGTGGGGGACCTTGTCGGGGGGTAGGGCGAGCTGCTTGGCGACGCCTTCGATGATGCGGAGGTTGGCCTGGTGGACGATGAGAATGTCGATGTCGTTCACGGCGATGCCGGCGGCGTCGCAGACGGCGCGGACGGCTTCGGGCATCCTCGAGACGGCCTCTTTGAAGACGGCGCGGCCTGACATCACCGGGATCGGTTCGCTGCGGTCGAGCTGGTCGTGGTCGATGAACGGACGGCGGCGGAAGCCGACGCCGGGGACGTAGAGCGCTTCGATGTTCGAGCCGTCGCTGAAGAGCTTCGACGCGAGGAAGCCGCGCTCCCCGCTCTCGCTCGCTTCGATGATCACCGCGCCCGCGCCGTCGCCGAATAGGACGGTCCGGTCGCGGATCGCGGTGTTGGCGGCGTACTCCTCGGGCGTCACCTGCCGGTCGTCGCGGCCGATGGTGATGTCCCAGCCGTTCCCCCACGGCATGAACGGCGTGTGGACTTCGGCGCCGACGAGAAGGATCCGCTGGTACTTGCCGCTCCGGATCAGGGAGTCGGCGAGGTCGAGGCCGTAGAGGAAGCCGCTGCACTGCTGGCGGATGTCGAACGTCGGGATGTTGCCGAATCCCATCTTCGCCTGCAGCACCGGGCCGTTGCCGGGGAAGAAGTAGTTCGGCGTCATCGTGGCGAAGATGACGGCGTCGATGTCGTCCTTCGTGCGGTTCGCGGAGTCGAGCGCATTCTGCGCCGCGACCATCCCGAGCTCCGCACTCCCTTCGCCGGGATCGGCGTAGTAGCGCTGCTCGATCCCGCTCCGCGTCCGGATCCATTCGTCGGACGTGTCCATGATCCGGGAGAGCACTTCGTTGCGGACGAGGTTCTTCGGGATCCCGATCCCGCTGCCGGTGATGACGCTACGCATGCTTTTGGCGAAGTGTAGCTCGCAGTTCGTCAGTCGTGAACGCGTACTTGCGTCCGCAGAACTGACACGTCACCTCCTGCCCGCCCTCGTTGATCATCGACTCCAGCTCGTCGTCGGTGAACAGCGCGAGGGGGGCGAGGGCACGTTCGCGGGTGCAGGGGCAGCGGTATTCGAGCGGGACGTTGAATGACGGGTCGAGCTGTTTGTAGTCGAGGCCGTGGAGAACCTGCGCGACGACGTCTTCGATCGGCATCTTCTCGATGATGGTCGACAGCGGCGGCGCT
>DASYSN010000124.1:0-7334 GCA_036003305.1 Thermoanaerobaculia bacterium | reverse complement strand
TCCGCCGACGTCATCAAGCGGATGTCGGGCGGCCAGCAGGTCGACGTCTTCGCGAACCCGGTCAACGCGACGAAGCCGATCTACCGCCACTTCTACTGGACCACGCCGAACGCCATCGTCATCAACGCGCCGGTCTCCGAGCTCTCCGCCAAGCCGTCGCACCGCAACACCACCGCGTACCTGCAGGACAAGTGGTCGCTCAGCAACTTCACCGTCAACGCCGGCATCCGGTGGGACCGCCAGCGGATCATCGACGCCTCCGGCGTGACGCAGATCGACATGAAGAAGGACTACGCGCCGCGCCTCGGCGTCGTGTGGGATCCGAAAGGCGATCACACGCAGAAGGTCTACGCGTCGTACGGCCGCTACTACGAAGAGATCCCGATGGACCTCGTCATCCGCTCGTTCTCCTACGAACGCCAGCCGCGCATCATCAACTACAGCCCCACGAGCGTCGCGCCCGACACGACTGCCGAGAGCGACTTCGGCACCGCATCCGCGATCCTCGGCGGCTTCACCGAGCCGTCCGATCCGAACCTGAAGAATCAGTACATCACCGAGATGATCGTCGGCGGCGAGCGCGAGGTCATGCCGTCGCTCGCCCTCGGCGTCAAGGGCATCTACCGCAACTACGGCCGCGTCATCGAGGACTACCTCTGCGAGACCGACGGCACGTACTGCATCGGCAACCCCGGCGAAGGCGGCATGAAGCGCATCTACTCGCTCGACTACTCGACCACCTACGCCGCGCCGAAGCCGAAGCGGACCTACAAGGCGGTCGAGCTCGACGCCACGAAGCGCTTCTCCAACAACTGGGAGGCGGTCGCGTCGTACATCTACTCCAAACTCGACGGCAACTACGACGGCGAGTACGCGCCGTTCACCAACGTCGGCGCCGATCCGAACATCTCCGCCGCGTACGACTACTACGACTTCTTCACCAACGGCAGCGACCTCTCCAAGATCACCAACAACGGGCCGCTCTCGAACGACCGGCGCAATCAGTTCAAACTCTCCGGCGTCTACATCACGCCGTTCAAGCTCTCCATCGGCGCCTCCAGCTACTGGCGCAGCGGCACCCCGATCACGCGTTACGGCTACTCGGACGCCTACGGCCGGTATGAGTTCTTCCTGACCAATCGCGGCTCCGAGGGGCGGACGCCGAGCAACTACGACATCGACGTCCACCTCGGCTACCCCGTGCCGGTGCACGGCGCCCAGCTCAACGTCCTCCTCGACATCTTCAGCCTCCTCGACACCCAGCGCGCCGTCCTTCTCGACGAACGCTGGGGCTTCCAGGAGTCCGACAACGCCTCCCCCACGCCGGTGAACCCCAACTACAAACAAGCGATCCTCCGCACCGCCCCAAGGTCCGTGCGCCTCGGCCTCCGCTTCACCTTCTAGCGTCCCCTCGTGTGAGTCTGTTAGGTTTTCGTTGCGTGCCGTTAGGTCCGCGGCGCGTGTCGTTAGGTCCGCGGTGCGAGTTCGTCGGGCACGCGGTGCGTGTTCGTAGGGCACGCGGTGCGAGTTCGTAGGGCACGCGGCGCGTGTTCGCAGGGCACGCGGTGCGAGTTCGTACGGCACGCGGTGCGTGTTCGTAGGGCACGCGGTCCGTGTTCGTAGGGCACGCAGTGCGTGTTTGTAGGGCACGCGGTGCGAGTCCGTGGGGTTCGCACCGCGAACTGCCATAATCGCACTGCGTACTGGAGAACACCCATGATCCACAAAATGACCTCGACGACCTTCACCATCGACGGCTACCGCATCCGCCAGAACCTCGGCGTCGTCCGCGGCATCGTCGTCCGTTCCCGCTCCGTCTTCGGCACCCTCGGCGCCAGCATCCAGACCCTCGTCGGCGGCAACATCACTCTTTTCACGGAGTTATGCGACAAGACCCGCAACGAAGCCTTCGACCTCATGCTCGCCCACGCCCAGCAGGTCGGGGCCAACGCTGTCGTCGGCATCCGCTACGACGCCACCGAGGTCATGCAAGGCGTCACCGAAGTGCTCTGCTACGGCACCGCGGTGCAAGTGGAGCCGGAGCAAGCCGCAACGTAGCCTCCGTGTGGCGCCGGCAATCCTGCCGGCGCTGCACGCTCCGCGTTCCGGGGGCGCAGGCTGGAAGCCTGCGCCACACGAGGAAGAACCTCACACGAAAATCCGCATCTCCTTGAGCTCGCGCAAACGGTCGCGGATCTCGGCGGCTTTCTCGAAGTCGAGGTTCTTGGCGGCTTCCTTCATCTCCTTGGTCAGGCGGGCGATCTGCTTGTCGAGGTCCTCGCCGGCGAGGGCGTCGAGGCGGGCGCGTTGGCCGGGGAGCGGAGCGAGGTCGAGGTAGTCGAGGTTGGCCATCTTCACGAGATCGGAGTCGATCGCCTTGATGATCGTGGCCGGCTCGATGCCGTGCTCCTCGTTGTACAGCCGCTGCCGGTCGCGGCGGCGGTTCGTCTCCTCGATCGCGTTCTTGAGCGAATCCGTGAGCTTGTCCGCGTAGAGGATCGCCTGGCCACCGACATTGCGCGCCGCGCGGCCGATCGTCTGGATCAGCGACGTTGTCGAGCGAAGGAAGCCTTCCTTGTCCGCGTCGAGGATTGCGACCGCGGACACCTCCGGCACGTCGAGTCCTTCGCGCAGAAGATTGATCCCGATCAGCACGTCGAACACGCCGAGGCGGAAATCGCGGAGGATCGCGATGCGCTCGAGCGTCTCGACGTCCGAGTGGAGGTACGTCACCTTGATCCCGAGCTCCATCAGATACCGCGTCAGGTCCTCGGACATCCGCTTCGTCAGCGTCGTCACCATCACCCGCTCGCTCTTCGATACGCGGTCCTTGATGACGCCGATCAGATCGTCGACCTGACCCTTCACCGGACGGATGATGATCTCCGGATCGAGCAGCCCCGTCGGGCGGATCACCTGCTCGACGAACTGTCCCTCGGTACGCTGCAGCTCGAACGGGCCCGGCGTCGCGGAGACGTAAAGAATCTGGTCGAGCTTCGTCTGGAACTCGTCGAACGAGAGCGGCCGGTTGTCGATCGCGCTCGGGAGGCGGAAGCCGTACTCGACGAGCGTCTGCTTCCGCGCGCGGTCGCCGCCCCACATGGCGCGCACTTGCGGCACCGTCTGGTGCGACTCGTCGATGACGAGGAGAAAGTCCTTCGGGAAGTAGTCGATCAGCGTCGGCGGCGGCTCGCCAGGCGCACGGCCGCTGAGGTGGCGCGAATAGTTCTCGATGCCGTTGCAGTAGCCGAGCTCCGCGATCATTTCCAGGTCGAACAGCGTCCGCTGCGACAGCCGCTGCGCTTCGAGCAGCCGGTCGTTCGCGCGCAGCTCCGCGACGCGCTCGTCGAGCTCCACCCGGATGTTCCCCATCGCCTGCAGCAGCCGCTCGCGCGGCGTGACGTAGTGCGTTCGGGGATAGACGGCGAGGCGGTCGTACGTCCGTCCCATCCCGCGGCCGGTGATCGGATCGATGCGCGTGATCTTGTCGATCTCGTCTCCGAAGAACTCGATGCGCACCGCGTCGTCCTCGTACGCCGGCCACAGCTCGAGCACATCGCCGCGCACACGGTACGAGCCGCGCCCGAGGTCGTACGGAGTGCGCTCGTACTGCATCTCTGTGAGGCGGCGGAGGTAGTCGGTCATCGGCTTTTCGACACCCTGCTCGAAGAAGACGAGCATCGAGTGGTAGAGATCGGGATCGCCGATGCCGTAGATGCAGGAGACCGAGGCGACGATGATCACGTCGCGGCGTTCGAAGAGCGACTTCGTCGCGGCGAGCCGCAGCTTGTCGATCTCGTCGTTTTTCGTCATCTCCTTCTCGATATAGAGATCGGTCTGCGGGATGTAGGCCTCCGGCTGGTAGTAGTCGTAGTACGAGACGAAGTACTCGACGGCGTTCTCGGGGAAGAAGTTGCGGAACTCCTGGTAGAGCTGCGCCGCCAGGATCTTGTTGTGCGAGAGGACCAGCGTCGGCCGGTTGATCGCCTCGACCACCTTCGCAACCGTGAAAGTCTTCCCCGTTCCGGTGGCGCCGAGGAGCACCTGGTCCTTCGCTCCGGCAACGACACCCTCCGTGAGCTGCCGGATCGCCTCCGGCTGGTCGCCCTGAGGCTCAAATGTGGACACGAGCTTGAAGTCCATTACTTCTTCTTGGGCGCCATCGGCTTCCGCACTTCCTGCACCCGCGCCAGCAACTGATCCGCCTCGGCGTTGGTGATCTTCTTGTCGTCCATCGTGTCGCGCATGGTCGTCAGCAGCGGCTCGAGCTTGGCGTATGCCAGCTTGTCGGCCGCGAGATCGTGAGAGATTCCGTTCAATGCGGCGTCGACTTGCGCCCGTTTCGCGGGCGGGACGTCCGCGCCGTACATCGCCTTCAGCTCGCCGTGAGTCGAGTCGATCACGTAAGCCATCAGCTTGCCCACTCCGACCGTCATCACCATGGCCCCGCCGACAAACGCCACGACGAGCAGTACTGCCGAGGCGATTCCACACCCTGTAGCGACCCAGCTCGGGAAGATCGGGCGCGCGGTTACAGGGGACGCATAGTAGTCGGCGGGTAACTCAAAGGGCTCAGCCACAGACGAGAAGTGAATGTATCATGCCGCCACCCGGGTCCATTTTTCGCTGAAAGGGAATCCCTTAGTAATGCAGCCTCTCTCTCATGTCACCGTTCTCATCCTCGACGACAACCCGCTCGTCCTGAAGCTCGGGCGGGCGCTGCTCGAGCGGGAGGGATGCACGGTACTGACCGCCTCGAGCTGGATCGAATTCAACCACGTGCTCGCGAGTCACTCGCCCGACATCATCTTTCTCGACGTCAACCTGCCGAGCATCAAAGGCAACCGCCTCAGCGAAGTGCTCAAGTCGCAGTCGAACAAGAAAGACATCCCGATCGTCCTCATCTCCGACCTCCCCGAGAAATCGCTCGAAGAGATGTTCCCCAGCTCCGGCGCCAACGCCTGGATGCGCAAGCCGCTCACACGGGACAAGATGGTGGACATGATTAATCGGTATGTGAGTGCGTAATAGTCCTCGGTCCTCAGTCCTCGGTCCTCAGATGCCTTTTCCGAGGACTGAGGACCGAGGACCGAGGACTACGGCTTTTTCACCGGCGGCGGCACCGCAGTTAGCGCCGGCGGCGCTTGCCCGGGCGGCTTCTGATCGACGTTCGGCGCGGGGGATTCGGCGCTCTCGCCGGTCTGGGCGCTGGCGTCGTTTGCGATCTGCGTCGGCTCGGCTTCCTTCGGCTGATAGAACGGGCGCTGGAGGTAGTACGGCAGCTTGCTGACTTCGACGCTGGCGCCGCTGCAGTCCTTGTCGGGCTCCTGCCCTGCCACGAACGCTTCCATGATGACGCGCGTACACGGCCCGACGCCGCGGCGTCCCGTCGTCAGGTCCATCGGCACGATCACGATGCCCGGCGGCGCGTCGAAGTTCGGCCGCGGCGTCCGCAGCTTCATCTCCTCGAACTTCTTGAAGATCTCGATCCAGATCGGCAGCGCCACCTCAGCGCCGGTCGCGCCGCCGCCGAGCGTCTTCGACGGATCGTCGTAGCCAACCCAGACGCCGACCGTGAACTCCGGCGAGAAGCCGGTGAACCACGCGTCGGTGTAACTGTTTGTCGTTCCCGTCTTGCCCGCGAGCGGCGACATCAGCGTGTGCGCCTCATACGCGGTGCCGCGCTCGATCGTCCCGCGCATCGTGTGCGCCAGCTCGTACGCGATCTGCGGCTGCGTCGCCTCGGAGAGCTCCGTGAGCGGCTCCTCGAGCACCTTGTCGGTCGAATCGGTGATCCGCCGGATGAAGCGCGGTTTCGCGTACACGCCCTGATTCGCGAAAACGTTGTACGCCGCCGTCATCTCCAGCGGCGCGACGCCGGCCGCGCCGAGGGCGAGTGAGGGGTACTGCGGGAGGTCGGAGGTAATCCCACAGCGCCGCGCGAAATCGATGACGCTCTTGCCGCCGACCATCATGTACGTCTTCACGGCGGGGACATTGATCGACAGCTCCAGCGCGCGCTGGATCGTGACGATGCCGGCGTACTTGCCGTAGTAGTTCTTCGGCGCGTACATCTGATTGCCGACCGGAATCGCGAGCGGCGCGTCGAACAGCGTGTCGGCCGGCGTCAGCCCCTTCTCGAACGCGGCGCCGTAGACGAACGGCTTGAATCCCGATCCGGTCTGCCGCCGCGACTGCACCGCGCGATCGAACTTCGACAGCGCGAAGTCGTAGCCGCCGACGAGCGACCGGATCTCGCCGGTCTTGACGTCGAGCACCACCGCGGCGCCCTGAACCGCAGGCACCTGATCGATCACCCACTGCTGTTTTTTCGTCTTGCTGTCGACGTCGAGGCGTAGTTGCACGAGGTCGCCGCGCTTGACGAAGTCGTCCAGCGTCTTTCGATGCGTCCACGCATACGCCGCCGGTCCGAGCTGGAATTCGTCCTTGCCGACACGCGCCGTGACGTTCTGGCGATCGACCTCCATCACGACGGCCGGGTAGAGCTTGTCCGGGCCGTACGGCTCGTTGCTCCACGACGTGTCTTTGTAGGTTGCCGGATCGAGTCCCTCGGCGACGAGATTGCGCGACGGTTTGCGGAACCCCCGGCGGTGATCCCAGTTCCGCAGTCCGCGCTGCAGCGCCGTCTCGACGACCTGCTGGATGCGGAGGTCGAGCGTCGAGTAGACCTTCAGACCGCCGCGGTAGAGGTCTTGCGCGCCGTACTCCGGGTTACGCTCGATGTACTGCCGGATCTCCTCGGCGAAGTACGCGCCGATCTTCGGCGACTCTTCCTTGTACGTCGCGAGCACCAGCGGCGCGTTCACCGCCTGGGCGTACTGTTCCCGGTTGATGTAATGCTCCTTGAGCATGCGGTACAACACGACGTTGTTGCGCCGCGCGACGGCATGGTCGGGATGGACGATCGGGCTGTTGTACCCGCCGCGATGCTGGAACAGTCCGGCGATCATCGCCGCCTCCGGCAGCGTCAGGTCTTTCGCGTGCTTCCCGAAATAGAGCCGCGACGCCGCCTCGACTCCGTACGCGCCGTGGCCGAGGTACATTTGGTTCGCGTACAGCTCGAAGATCTGGTCCTTCGTGAAGTCCTTCTCGATCTGAACGGAGAGAAGCGCCTCGTTGATCTTGCGGCGCCAGTCTTTCGCGGGCGTGAGGAAGACGCCGCGCGCGAGTTGCTGCGTCAGCGTCGAGGCCCCTTCCACCTTCTTCCGCGCGATCAGGTCCTTGAGCGCGGCGCGCAGCACCGCCTTCGGGTTGATGCCGCCATGGTGATAGAAGTCGGCGTCCTCGGTTGCGATGATGGCGTTGACCAGGTA
>DASYSN010000123.1:0-22592 GCA_036003305.1 Thermoanaerobaculia bacterium | reverse complement strand
CCCGCCTGGTTGATCTCGAGAACAAGCCGCTCGAACAGCGCGTTGTCGTCATCGACCGGGAACCCGTACTCGTTGTCGTGATACGGCCCGTGGTACGGATGCCCCGGTGCGATGTCGCAGTAACTCATGTTCCGTCATCCTGAGCCGGCGTAGCGCGGCGAAGGATCTCAGAATGCGAAACCGCCTGCAATTCGGAGATCCTTCGCCGTCTACGCGGCTCAGGATGACGGGGTCACTGTGCCGCCAGATTCGCGGCGAGGTACGTCGGATCGTTCGTGCCGTTGTCGTTCATCGTGGCGTAGGCGCCGATCATGCCGGTGATCGGCGAGACGCGGATGAGCGCGGCGGTTGGGCCGTCGCCGAGTGCGCGGGCGTGGAAGAGATCGTTGATCTGCACGCCGCCGGCCGACGGCACGTTCATCGTGAAGGTGTCGATGGTCTTGCCCTTGTCGTCGAGGATCTCGACGCGCGCCTGCACGTTGCTGACGGCCGGCCATGCGGTGCAGTCGACGAGGCCGAGGTTCGTGCGGAAGCCTTTGCCGCCGACTACGCCGAGAATTTCGAGCGTGTCGCCCGACGTCCCCATCTGGAAGTTGTTGAACGGCGGCATCAGGAAGCCGTACGTGCCGCCGTTCTCGTCGACGCTGTATGTGCGTGACGTGACGCGCACTGCCTGGCCGCCGAGGGAGACGTCGGACGACTGATAGCGCAGCCGCGCGACCCCGGTCTTCCCAAACAGCTTCAGGAGCGCGTCGGGGATGATGCGCGCCTCGCCCGGAAGAAGGGTGAACTGAAAGGTGGCCGGGTTTTCCGGTTGGTCCCACGCCTTCGCCTGCATCGTCACGGTGCGGCTCTGCGTCGCGGGATTGTAGAGATAGAGGTCGCTGCGGAACTTCGACCCGTTGGCGCCGTCGAGATGGCCGATCGCGGGGATGGTCCGGACGACCGATGCCGGGAGGTCGGGCGGGAAGTAGGTGGGATCATTGGTGCGGTTGTCGATCGCGACGACCGAGGCGATCGCGGTGCCGCGCGTCGGCTGCACGACCAGGCCGCCCGCCTCCGAGTCGAGGATGCCGAGGGTGGGCGTGATGCTGTTCACCTGCACTTGGCCGTTCGGCGGCGCGGAGAAGCGGGGAGTCGCGGTTCCGATCGAGCCGAGGAGACCGGCGCCCGCGAACGTTGCCTCAGTGCCGCGGCCGGACGTGTCGGTGATCACGACGTTGGTTCGGAAGTTCGGTCCGGGGAACGCACCGGCGAACGTCACCGGAAAACGCGGGCTCGCCGTTCCGGCGTAGAAATCGATTCCGTTCATGCCGAAGCCGTACGTGCCGTTGCTGCCGGTCGTATACGTGCGGCTCGTGACGTTCACCGCGAGGTCGGGAGTGATGAAGAACGCGCCGCCGCCCGAATCGACGTGAAAGAGTGCCTCGAGCGCATCCGGAATGACGCGAATCTCTTTGCCGGCGAGCGTCAGCGTGACGGTTTTCGCGTCGCTGGTCGTGAAGCTGTCACCAGTCGGGACGTAGTCGATGCGGACGTTCTGCGGATCGGCCGCCGGGTTGTAGATGACGACGTCGCTCTGCCAGTAGCTATTGAAGACGCCGTGCGTGCGCGCCATCCCCGGGAGGACGAGCTTCTGCTTGAGCGACGCGCGGACGATGCCCCACTCCTGCAGGACGTCGCTGCCGCCGGCTGATGGCAGCGGAAAGGAGATCGGGATGCCGACCGGCTGCGCGACCACGGCGCCGGAATCGAACACGAACGGATCGCCGCCGGCGATCTTGTCGACGTCGAGATGAACGAAGCGTTTCGTCGGCTGCTCGTTCATGAACAACTCGTCGAAGTCGCGCGGTGCCGGGTCTCCGGTATGCCAGACCGCGAGAGCCGGATCGAGGAAGCGGGCGGCATCGACGAGGCGCGGCCGGTGCACCTGGATCAGCAGCGTGTTGCCCGACGCCCCGGCATGGAGCGCTTCGACCTCCGATGCGGTGACGTCGCTCCACTGCACGACCGGATCGTTCATTCCGGACTGCTGATAGAGCGTTGTCGGAATCCCGGAAGCACGTTTAACGAGCCACGCCCCTTCATAGTCCGCGGTTGGAATGGCGAACACGCCGGCCGGGGTGCCGTCGTTGAGGGGATATTCGAGGAGCGTCTTCGAGGCGCCACCGTCGAAACGTACGATGGTGTGATCTGTGGGAGTGTACGTTCTCACGTCGAGGTAGACCGCGTTCGTCGAAGTAATCCAACCCTCCAGGAGCGCAGTCGAGGGATAGGAGGCTACGAGAGTTACCACGTTGGAGCTCATGTCGATGATCGAGACGTTGCCGGCCGAGGTCCGCATGAGGAACTTCGTCCCCTCACGGTTGCGCCCGATGAGAGAGATCAGCGATCCGGAGGAGCTGGGAATCGTGTGCGTGCTGCCGTCAGCATTCAGATAGGCGATGCTTCCCTGCAGCCCGATGACGAACGGCATCGCGTCGCTTCCGATGCGGATGAAGTTGTAGCGGCCGCGCACGATCGGGCCGCCGATATCCACGTTGAAGTCGGAGTTCAGATACGAAGCGACCAGCGGGAGGTCGACGGTCTTCCAGTTGTTGCCGCCGTCGTTGCTGAAATACCAGCTCGTCTGCGACCCGCCGGCGACGGTTGCCTGGATCAGAATCGACGGTACGCCGTTCCTCTCGCGGACGGCGCCGGTGAAGATGAACGCCGTCTTGCCGTCTGTCGGAAAGATGACGCGCGGCTCATCGACGCCGGTGGAGTCGTAGAGGACGACCTGTCCATCGCTCGTCGAAGAGAGCTCGTACAGTGCGAAGTAGCGGTTCGTCCGCGCCTGTTCCAGCGGATACGCCGTCCTGTTCGTGTACGGCGAATACGAGATGACGCGTGCGAAAGCGAGTGACGGGACGAGGAGAAGCGCCGTGAAAAGCGCGCAGCGCACCCGGGAGACGAGACGCATGAGAATCCTCCTGACTTCCGGAGGTTGTACGCGGCCTCAGCGGTACGCGTCCAAGCGGCGCGTCACGCATCTTCGTGTGGCGCAGGCTTTCCAGCCTGTGCCCGGGCGCGGGCTAGAAAGCCCGCGCCACACGTAGGAGCTCGCCGGCCGCCCGCCTGCCGCTCTCGATCGCACCGGCGACCGTTCCTGTCTCATCGCCGGACGTCGCCTCTCCTGCGAAAAAGAGGGTGCGCGCGATCGGTTTCGCCAGCGACTTATGCGCCTCGGCGCCGCCGACGCCGGCATACGAATAGGCGCAGCGGCTGAACGGGTCGGCCTGCCAGTCGTGCATGTAGGTCGCGACGAGCAGCGACTCGATCTTGCGACGCTTCGTATCGAACGCGGCGGCCATCGAGTCGATCGCACGGCTCACCCGCGCTTCGTCCGATTCGGCGAGCAGAGCGTCGGCGGCGTGCCCGCCGGCCCAGCCGATGAGGATCGGCGCGCGGACGGGAGCGTACGTCCACCACGTCGGGATGTAGCGATCGTTCGTGTGGAGGAAGTTCACCTTCGGCTCCCAGAACGGCTCGCGAAAGCGGAAGACGATCTTGACCACGTGCCCCAGCTCGAGCTTCTCGATCGCACGTTTTTTCTCGCGCAGCGGCGGATCGAAAACGATGGCGCCGTCGGAATCGTGCGGCGCCTTCCAGACGCCGATCGGAATCGTGATGACCGCGGCACGCGCGCGGATCGTGTCGCGCGCCGTGTCGACGCCCACGTCGCCGGCGCGCCACTCGACGCGTTTGACGATCGTGTTCAGCCGCAACTCGCTCCGATCGGGCGCCACGCCGGCGAGGAGCCACTGCGTCACGCGGTCGTAGCCGTTCACGATCCGGAACTGCGCCGGCGCTTCGGTTTCCTCGTCGGATCCACGGAGTGCCGCTGCGCTGATGCGATCGGCGTGCGCCGCGTGGTAGCCCTCGACGAAGTTGTACGCAAGGTCGCGCAGTTGCGGACCGACGTCGCGGCGCGAGCGGAGGAACTCCGCGAACGAGACGTCGCGTTTGCGTTGCGGGATCTTCGCACGGAGGCGGGCGATGCGCGTCCAGAAGTCGTCGCGTTTGGACCACTTGCCGTGATCCGACCAGAAGTGCGTATCGGGAAGCTGCAGCGCGATGAGCGGCGCCGCGTTCACGGCCGCGAACGTCGCTGCCGCCTCGCCGTGGATGAACTCCGCTCCGAGCTCGATCGGCATCGCGACGCCGTCGATGCGGCGCGTGTTGATCCGGCCGCCGATGCGCTCACGCGCCTCGACGATGCAGACGCGCTTGCCGGCGCCCGAGAGGTCGCGCGCTGCAGCTAGACCGGCAGCGCCGGCGCCGATGATGACGACGTCGAACTTCACTCAACCGCGCAAGGGTGCAAATCGGGTGCTGCTCTATTCAGCGCAGATCTGCGACCACGGGAGCTGCCGGACGAGCATCACCTTCTCGTCGATCTCTCCCTGCGTCGCCCGATCGCCGAGCACACGGCGCAGGTACTCGACTTCCGTCGAAACCAGCTTGTTGTGCTTCGGGAGGAGGCGAATCGCTGCGCTCTGGAGATTGCGTTCCGAGACGGTGATGAGCTTGGGGGTCCTGGTGACGTTCTCGCGCATACCTTTCCCAACGGGTATTGCCGGCGAAGTAATCCTACAGTTGAGTCGTTTACCGTTTACGTGTGTTCGTCGTCACACGGAGTGGGATCGAGGAGCGGAAGGCGAGCGTTTCCTGGACGAGCTCTCGCGGGCGCGAGACGCAACTGCAGAGGGCGCACTTCGTCCCGTCGGCGTGGGCCGCTTTGGAGTGGCCGCAGTAGGGACAAGTCGGGCGCATCACTAGTTATTCATAGCGATAATGGTGCCGAACGCCGCCGACCCGGCATTTCTCTCACGCGCGTAGAATTTATTCGCTTTCTGCGCAACGACGTCATCCGTCGTACGTCCAACAAACGACAACAGATCACCAACAACTGACAACCTCTATGCGCCATCTGACGATCACGCTCACTCTCCTCCTCGTATCCCCGCTGCTGCATGCCGCCGTCACCGGCTCGATCGTCGATCCGAACGGAAACCCGGTCGCCGGGGCAACCGTCCGCGCGTACACGGTCGAGGGACGTCCCGACCTGATGCGGCGGATCGTCAGCGGCAAGGTCGATCGCGAGCCGCTCGCCACCGTCAAGACTTCCGACGCCGGCGACTTCCGCTTCGACAAACTCGGTCAGCCGACGGTCGATCTCGTCGCCGAGCTCCCGGGACGCGAGACCGTCACGCGCTTTACAGCGGACGGCGAAGACGTGACGCTGATGATGCGCGAGTCGAAACCGCGGCGTGTGAAACTGACGGCCAACGGCAAGCCGGTCGCGAACGCGATCGTCGTGTACGGGCGGCAGCTCTTCACGAAGAGCGCGGAAGACGGCACGTTCGAGCTGCCGACCCTCTCGAAGGTGCCGCGGCTCACGATCTATCACCCCGACTTCGCGCCGTTCGATACGACCGTCAAGCAGACCGATACCGAGGTGAAACTCGACGCGGGCGTGAAGCTCACCGGCAAGATCGTCGGAAGCGACGGTAAGACGGCCGCGAACCTCGACGTCTTCACCGGCGGCTGGCCGCTGGCGAAGAGCGGCGACGACGGCTCGTTCACGATCGCCCACGCGCCTTCGCACTGGAGCGAGTTGCGCGCGGAGACGAAGACCGACGTCGCGATCGCCACGCGTGCGACCGGCTCGTCGTACACGCTCCACCTCCGCCGCGGCGCGACGGTCACCGGCGTCGTGCGCGACGCGAAGACGCGCATGCCGGTCGCCGGAATGATGGTCGCTTTCTTTGGCAGCGGCGCCGTCACCGATGCCTCAGGCGCGTTCACGTTCTCGCCGGTTCTGCCGGGCCGCTATCCATTCAACGGCTCGCACCCGCTGTATGAAGTCGCCGGCAACGGGCCGATTCCGACGATCGTCGTTCCCGCCACCGGGTCGAGAGAATCGATCGCCGCGACGCGGCTCCCGCTCATCAGCGGTACGGTCGTCGACGAAGAGCGGAAGCCGGTTGCAGGCGCCGTCATCGGCCGCTTCGCCGGCTTCTCGCAGATGCCCAGCGTCTCTACGGTCTCGCGCCGCAACGGCGTCTTCAGCTTTCACGGAGGGACGACGTCGTTCAACCGGCAGTTCGAGGTGTCGAAGGACGGGTATGCCGACACCGCGTTCAGCGTCAACCCGGGCGAAGGGAAGACCGGATTCACCGTGACGCTCCCGCGCGGCGTCGCGCTGGCGATGCATGTCATCGACGGATCGCGGAACCCGGTTTCCGGCGCGACCGTGCACGTATCGCCGTCGCGCCAGGGCTTCGGTCCGACGGAACGCGAAGTCCGCTGCAGCGGCGGCGATTGCCTGACCGCGAACGACGGCAGCCTCACGCTCCGCGTCGCGCCGGCGAAGTACGACATCATGGTCGCGGGCGCGGGCATCGTCATGAAGCGCGTTGCGGCGCAGGACGTCGACGCGCGCTCCGCCCCCCTCACGATCACCGTCGATCGCGGCGTCGACGTATCCGGACGCGTCACGTACAGCGACGGAAAACCGGTCACGTCGCCGGTCGGCGTCACCATGGAGGCGAACGGGATCGCGGTCTCTGAATCGTCGGACGATTCAGGAACGTTCACGCTGCACGGCGTCCCGAGAGGGAAGGTGTCGCTGCGGGCCGAGATCTTCCAGGCGGCACGGTTGCGCGGCACGCCGAAAGAGATCACCGCTCCCGCCACGGACGTCGTTCTCACGATTCCGCGCGGCGGCACGATCACCGGTCACGTCGTCGACTCCTCCTCCGGCTCGCCGATCGCCGACTTCGACATCAGCACTTCGCGCAGCGGCGGTATGCCGGTCTCTTTCTCGGCCAACGTCGTACACGCCGATGACGGCTCGTTCACGATCCGCGATGTGATGCCGGGCCGCGTCGAAGTCGTCGCCAGCGCGGACGGATACGTGCGCGGCAGCGCGACCGGCATCGACGTCGCGGAAGGACAGTCGGTCGATAACGTCGAAGTGCGCCTCGATCGCGCGGCGCGTCTGAAGGGCAAGGTGACGTCGACCGATGGAACGCCGCTCTCCGGCGTCATGGTCTCCGTCAACGAGCAGGGCATGCGGCGTCCCGGCCGCGCGGGAGATCAGGGAACCACGGACGGCGACGGGCTCTACGAGCTGACGAGCGTCCCGCCCGGTGACCGGAACATCACGTTCAGCAAGCAAGGCTTCGTCGCGGCGACGAAGAGCGTCACGACGGCCGCGGGGAAGGAGTCGCAGCTGGACGCCGCGCTCGATCAGGGACGCGAGCTGACGGGCCGCGTCATCAACGACTCCGGGCAGCCGGTGAACGTCGCCGAGGTCCGCATCGAGGGACAGCCGATCCGGCCGACGCAGACCGACAGCGACGGCTCGTTCACAATCGCCGGCATTCGCGACGGCAAGTTCAGCGTGATCGCGCACCGGGAGGGCTACGTCGACGCGCGCGAAGAAGTCGACCCGGCGGCACAGTCGAACGTCACGCTCACGCTGACCCGTGGCGCGACGATCGTCGGGCGGGTGACCGGTCTGTCAGCCGAGGAGCTCGGGAACACGTTCGTGAGCTTCTATGGCGGCACCGGCGGCTACGGCAATACACGTCCGGACGCCGCCGGCAACTTCACGCTCACCGGCGTGCGCGACGGTAGGATCAACGTTCAGGCGGCTGTCGGCACGTCCGGCGGCGGCCGGTCGGCGCGCAAGGTCGTCGAGGTGATCAACGGAACGGCGCCCGAAGTCGACCTCGCCTTCACGACCGGATTTACGGTCCATGGCCGCGTGAACGGCCACGGACGCGTGATGTCCGATTTCCGCGTGATGTTCTCGCCGGCCGATGCGTCCAACCCGCCGGGAGCCTCGGGGCCTCTCGACACCGACGGCTCCTACTCCGTCTCCGGCCTCGGCTCCGGCGAGTATCGCGTCAGCATCTTCGGGCCGGCGGTCGGTCTCGTGCACAGCGAGAAGTACAGTGTGTCGGGCGACAGCGCGCTCGACATCGACCTGCACGCCTCCGCGATCCGCGGCCGCGTCACCGATCGCGACGGCAAGCCGCTCCCCGACGTGCGGATCATCGCGTCGGCGATCAAGGGAAGCGACACCACACCCAGTCTGACCCCACCACTGCGGCCCGCACTGACGGATTCGGACGGCCGCTATCTCATCGACTTCGTGCCGGATGGTTCGTTCCACCTCATCGCACAGAAGGAGCAGTATCAGTCGGCATCGCACGACGTCACGGTCGCGGGCGGCGCACCCGACACCGATTTCCAGCTCGACAGCGGAACGGCCAGCACGGTTCGCGTCGTCGACGCTGCCGGCGCGCCGCTCTTCGCGAACGTCTCCGTCGTCGATCAGAACGGCCACGGGCTCGCGACGGTGCAAACGAATACAGACACCGGCGTCGCGCAGCTCTGGGTCCCGCCGGGGCACTACCAGCTCTACGCCGGTGCGCAGGGATACGCGCGGGCACAGTCGGCGATCGACGTTCCGGGTCCGGAGGTGCGGGTCACGCTCACTCACGGCGGGACGATCATCGCGGTCGTCAAAGATCCGACGAAGGTGCAGGTCGTGCTCGCGCCGGCCGGCATGGCTCCGGGCGGCCAGGTCTCAGTGCGCAGCAACAATCACTGGGACCACGTCACGCCCGGAACCTACGACGTCCGCGAATACATCATCGGCAACAAGACGCCCGTTCAGACGAAGCAGGTGACGGTGTTCGACGACCAGACGGTGACCGTCACGTTCGACTGAGAGCGAATCGCGTCGCCGACTTCGGCAGCGGCGCCGGCTCGGGGAACGAGCTGCGCGCGAAGAAGATGTGGCTCGCCAGGGCGCGTAGCGGCGGTGTTCGCAGCAGCGCGCAGGCGAGCTCCATCATCGCCGGCGTCTCGACGAGCCGCATCGCGCGCCGCATCCACGTGCGCGTGAGAAACCGCGCGCGGAACGCGTCGCCGCTGTAGTGCCTCAGCACGTCGGCATCTCCCGTCGCCAGATACGCCTCCGTCACCTCGGCCGCAAAGCGCGAGAGCCGCAGCGCGGCGTCGAGGCCGCCTGCCGTGAGCGGCGACACCGCTCCCGCCGCGTCGCCGACGAGCAGTCCGCGCGAGCACGCGATGCGGCGCAGCATCCCTCCTACCGGAATGAGCCCGCCGCGCCGCTCCAGTGTGGCGCCGGCAGTCCTGCCGGCGATGTTCTTGAAGCGCGCCAACGCCGCATTCGGATCGAACCGGTCCGGATATCCCGCGACGCCGAGGTGCGCCTCGACACCGTCGTCGACGACCCAGGCGATGTAGCCGGGCGCGAGCCGAGGATCGAGATGACAGTGCAGTTCCGGCTCGCCGTTGGTCGCGGACGGCAGAACCTCCTCGACCCCGACGAGCATCTGCTCGTTCGCGTCGAGCGCGAGAGCGCGGGCGACGGTGGACCGCGGACCGTCGGCGCCGACGACGAAGCGCGCCTCGATCGAATGCCGGTCGGTGACGACGGTCGTGCCTGCGATCGCGGTCACGCGCGACGACGGCATCCAGGTGACGCCGGCGCGCGCGCACTGCTCGAGCAGGTAAACGTAGATCCACGACATCCGGCCGACGCGGAACTCGTCGTGGTCCGCTTCGAGCGTCATCGCGCGTCGCATCGGCGAATAGAGCGTCACGCGCCGGATCGGCGGCCCGAGCTGTTCGTCCGGCAGCGCGAAGTCCTCCCACGTCTTCCGGACGAAGATCCCGGTCGTGTGGATGGCGTCCCCGACCGATCGTTTCCGGTCTAGAAGTGCCACGCGCAGGCCGCGAGTCGCGAGCAGCCGCGCACACTGCAGGCCGGCAAGCCCGGCGCCGATGACGGCAACGTCGAATTCCTTGCGCATGCGTATACTTTAAAGTGCAAAGTACGCGCCGCGCAAGCGCTAGCTCCCGTCATCCTGAGCCGGCGTAGCGCGGCGAAGGATCTCCAGATGCGCTGCAGATGGCTCGTGCTGCGAAACTTGAGATCCTTCGCCGTCTACGCGGCTCAGGATGACAGCTGGGGATTCCAGCCTTACGGTGCCGAGAAGATCAGCGTCGCGTTCGTCCCACCGAAGCCGAACGAGTTCGACATGGCGTGCGTCAGCTTCTGCTTGCGCGCGGTATTCGGGACGTAATCGAGATCGCACTCGGGGTCGGGCGTCTCGTAGTTGATGGTCGGCGGGAGGATGCCGTTCTCGATCGCGAGGGCGGTGATCGCCGTCTCCAGGCCGCCGGCGGCGCCGAGGAGGTGGCCGGTCATCGACTTCGTGGAGCTGATGGCGACTTTGTGGGCGTGGTCGCCGAAGACGCGCTTGATGGCGACGGTCTCCGTCTTGTCGCCGACCTGCGTCGAGGTGCCGTGCGCGTTGATGTACTCGATCTGTTCCGGTGCGAGGCCGGCATCCTTCAGCGCGCGCTGCATCACGCGCATCATGCCGCCACCGTCTTCCGCCGGCGACGTGATGTGGTACGCGTCGCTCGACATGCCGTAGCCGGTGACTTCGCAGTAGATGTGCGCGCCGCGCGCGAGGGCATGCTCGCGTTCCTCGAGGATGACGACGCCGGCGCCTTCACCCATGACGAAGCCGTCGCGATTGAGGTCCCACGGACGCGACGCCTTCTGCGGCTCGTCGTTGCGCGTCGACAGCGCGCGCATCGCCGAGAAGCCGCCGACCGCGAGCGGCGTGATGACCGCCTCCGACCCGCCGGCGAACATCACGTCCGCCTCGTCGTGCCGGATGATCTTCATCGCGTCGCCGATCGCATGCGCGCCGGTGGCGCACGCCGTCGCCGGCGCGGAGTTCGGGCCCTGGGCATTGAAGCGGATCGAGATGTGCCCGGCCGCCAGATTGACGATCAGGCCCGGGATGAAGAACGGCGAGATGCGCGACGGACCGCGCTCGAGGAGCTTGCGGTGCATCTCCTCGATGAGCGGCAGGCCGCCGATGCCCGATCCGATGACGACGCCGACGCGGTCGGAGTCTTCCTTGCTCGTGTCGAGCTTCGCGTCGTCGGCGGCCATCTGCGCGGCGGCGATGGCGTAGTGAATGAAAGTGTCGGACTTCTTCACTTCCTTCTTTTCGAGCCACCGCTCGGGATCGAAGCCGCGCACTTCACCGGCGATCTGGCATGCGTATGCGCTCGCATCGAACTTCGAGATGCGGCCGATGCCGGACTTCCCTTCGATCAGCCCCTGCCACGTCGCATCGTTGCCGATGCCGAGCGGGGAGATCACTCCGATGCCGGTGATGACTACTCGTCGCCTGGTCAAGCGTGTATGGGTGTTTCGTTACTGCGCCTTGGTGTGCTTTTCGATGTACTCGACGGCGTCCTTGACCTTGCGGATCTTCTCCGCTTCGTCATCGGAAATCTCGACGCCGAACTCTTCCTCGAAAGCCATGATCAACTCGACGGTATCGAGCGAGTCCGCGCCGAGGTCCTCAACGAACGAAGCCTCAGGGGTGACCTCCTCCGCGTCGACGCCGAGCTGCTCGACGATGATTGACTTGACTCTTTCCTCTACCGCCATCGGTTTTCTCCTCCAAAAAATTGAGCGGGGCGAAGTGCAGGGTGGTTTTTAGCACAAGTCATAAACTGTTCGCATGCGCAAGCTGCTCGGTCTCGTGTTCCTGCTCGTCCTCGCTGCCGCCGTCTGGCTCGGCGCCCGCGCGTTCGTGCATCGCGGCGAGGTGAAGGCGACGATCGTCTTCGACGATGTGCACGGATTGCGCCGCGGCGATCCGGTCGTGGAGCACAACGACGTCGCCGGCCGCGTCACGAGCGTCGACCTCCTCGGCGACCGCAGCGCGGTCACCATCCGCCTCGACCGCATGCACCGCCGCAGCGTCCTCACCGACTCGCTCTTCGCCGTCGACCACAATCAGCTCGTCGTCACCAACACCTTCGCCGTCGGCCGTCCGATCGACGACGGCGCGCTCCTCGAAGCGAAAGAGGACCGCGTCAGCCGCTGGCTCGCGAAGCACGGCGGCGCCGTCGAGCCGTTCGTCAACAACGTCCGCGCGAAAGCCGATGCCCTGATCGACAAGAACTCCGACACGGCCAAGAAATTGAAGGAGCGCATGGACCGTTCGTTGGAGAACGTCACGAAGAAATGATCCGCGCCATCGCCTTCGATCTCTGGGAAACGCTCATCACCAACCCTCCGGAGCTGTCGCGTCTGCAGAAGGAGGCACGGATGGCGCGGCTGGAGCAGATCCTCACGCGCCACGGCTTCGCGCGCGAGGCGGAGCGGCTCGAGCATGCGCATCACCGGCAGTGGAACCGCTGCCAGGAGCTCTACTGGTCGGCCGATCTCGACATCCCGTGCCGTCGCCAGGTCGAGCATCTGCTCGAGGAGCTGGAGCTCGACGCCGCGTCATTCGATGAAGGCACGCTCGCCGAGATCGAGTCCGCCTTCGCCTCGGCGCCGCTGCACGCGCTCCCCGCGACGGTGGACGGCGCGCGCGACGTGCTCCGCGAGATGCGCGCCCGCGATCTGCGGATCGGTTTGATCAGCAACACCGGCCGCACCCCCGGCTCCGTCCTTCGCGAAGTGCTCATGCGCCTCGACCTCGCCCCGTCGATCGACGCGATGGTCTTCTCGAACGAGCACGGCGAGTGCAAGCCGCGCACGTCGATCTTCGACGCGCTCCAGCGCCAGCTCGGCGTCGACTACGGCGAGATGGTCTTCGTCGGCGACAACCTCTACGTCGACGTCTACGGCGCGCAGCGCTGCGGCATGCGCGGAATCCACTTCATCCCGTCGACGCGTGGCGACGCCGTCGCCCCCGAGGTCGAGCACGGCCTGACGATCGAGCCCGACGCGACGATCCGCGATCTCCGCGACGTCGTCGGCGTCGTCGACCGGCTCAACGAAGTCACTGCGAGTAGCGCATCGAGCTGATGAACTGCGCGAGGTTGCCGTCGTTCGGGCGGAGGCGTAGCGTCGCGGTGAATTGATCGTTCGCGGCTTTCGCGTCGATCTTCTGTGCCGCTTCCGCCTCCTCCGCCGCCTCCGAGTGACGGCCGAGGTTCGCGAGGACGAGCGCTCGGAAGATATGCGGCTCGACCGAGGCCGGCGCAATGCGTGCCGCGGCGGCGAGCTGCGCGAGCGCTTCGTCGTTGCGGTTCGTGGCGCTGAGCAGCGCGACGTAGTTCATCCGCGCGTCATACAGATTCGGATCGCGCCGGATTGCCTCGGCGAACGCTTTGTCCGCCTTCGCGACGTCGTTCTTCCGCTCGTACGCCAGCGCGAGGTTGTTCCAGACCGACGCCGTCTTCGGTGACGCTTCGAGATGGGGGATCGCTTCGCTGGGACGCCCAGCGTTGAGCAGCGCGACGCCGAGGCTCTCCTGTCCGCCGTCGAGCGTCGGATCGAGCGCCATCGCCTGTTCCAGCGGCGAAACCGCATCGGAGTAGCGCTTCGCGCGCAGCAGCGCGTTGCCGGCTTGGAACAGCGGCACCGGCGCGCCGTGGCTCTCGCGCGCCGCCTCGACGTAGTGCGGCATCGCTTCGTCGGTGCGTCCCTCGGCGTCGAGCGCCGCGGCGAGATGCATCTCGGCCGAGGCGTTGTCCGTCGTGACGGCGACGGCGCGGGCCCACACCGTGACGCTGTCCTTCCAGAACGTCGTCTGGTAAATCGAGAGGATCGACAGGATCACGACCGCGGCGATCGCGGCGTACTTCGACGTCGTGGCCGCGAGGTGATCGGCGGCGAGCCACACCACCGCGAACGTGAGGCCGATCGACGGAATGTAGAGGAACCGGTCGGCCATCGACTGCGCGCCCGCCTGCACGATCCCGATCACCGGCACGATCGTGATGACGTACCAGAGCCACCCGACGGCGAGGTAGCGGTGCTTGTTGCGGAACACGAGAAACGTGATCGCCGCGAGGATGAGCAGACAGATCGCCACGACGAACGGCGCGATGTCGTAGTCGTACGGATAGAGGATCGCGAGCTGCGTCGGGACGAAGAACTTGCGGAGGTACGCCGCGTAGGCGGTGATCGCGTTCGCGATCCGGACGCTGAGCGGGATCGACGCGAGCGCGTGCTCCTGTCCGACGAACGTGACGCCGAGGACCGCCGCCGAGATCGCGAAGAGCGGGATCTTGTCGACCCATGTCGGCTTCCGCTGCAACGGCCAGACGTCAAGCAGCATCAGCGCGAGCGGCAACGTCAGTGCCATCGGCTTCGCCATCACGGCGAGGATGAAGGCGAGGATGACGAGTGCATACCGCCGGTTTACGTACGCCAGCATCGCCGCGATAAAAAACAGCGTCGAGAGAACGTCCTTCCGCTCGGCGACCCATGCGACCGATTCGACGCGCAATGGATGAATCGCCCAGAGCACCGCGACTGCGGCCGAACGGTTCACGTTCTTCGTCGCGGTGTAGAAAGTCAGAAAAAGCAGCAGCGTGCTGATCGCATGCAGCAGCACGTTCTCGACGAGCATCGCTCCCGGCCGGTCGCCGAAGAGCCGGACGTCGAGCATCAGCGAGAGCCATGTCAGCGGCTGCCAGTAAAACGGCTTGAGCGATGTGAACGCATACCGAATCCCCTGATGCGCCCCCGCCAGATAGTCGGGATCGTCGAAGTTGATGAACCCATGCGTCGCCACGCTTCCGAACACGAGCGCGACCAGGATGACGAGACCGCCGAGGACGTATGAACGCTTCACGGCGTGCATGATAAGAGTGCTTAGTGGCTTGGTGCTTGGTGCTTAGTGCTTAGTCGCCCCAACTCCGTCATCCTGAGCCGGCGTAGCGCGGCGAAGGATCTCCAGATGCGCTACACGTGGCTCGTGCTGCGAAACTGGAGATCCTTCGCCGTCTACGCGGCTCAGGATGACAGGGTCCTCCTAAGCTCTAAGCACTAAGCTCTAAGCACGCATGAAGGATCCCGACCTCTTTCGTCTCCGCACCGAGCACTTCACCATCGAAGGGCGCTCGCGGGCGGGGCATGAGACGTACTTTCGGATCCGGGAGCTCGGGATCGCGCTCGACGTGGGGCGCTGTCCGGACATGCTCATCGGGACGCCGAACATCCTGGTCACCCACGCGCACCTCGATCACGCGGTCGGGATACCGTTCTATGCGGGGCAGCGGCACCTGCAACGGATGCCGGGCGGGAACGTCTTCGTCCCGTCGGAAGCGCTCGACGATTTCCGGGAGCTGATGCGCATTCACGAGCGGCTCGAAGGAACGAAGTACGACATCGAGCTGATCGGACTCGCGCCGAACGACACCTACCCCCTCGGCCGCAACCACACCGTGCGCGCGCACCAGTCGACGCACCGCGTGCCGGCGCGTGGCTACGAGATCGTCGAGCGGCGCCACCACCTGCGTCCCGAGTACGCGGGCCTCGACGGCCAGCAGCTCGCGGCGCTGCGGCACGACGGCAGGAGCATTCACGACGAGAGCGAGGTGTCGATGCTCTTCTACAGCGGCGACACCGACGCCGGGATCTTCGACTCGTCGCCGGCGTTGTTCAAGTCCGAGGTGTTGATGCTGGAGTGCTCCTTCGTGGCGCCGGGGCACGAAGAGCGCGCCGTGCGGTACCGGCACATCCACTTCGACGACATCGCGCGCGTGGCGGACCGCTTCGAGAACCGCGTGATCGTCCTGACCCACTTTTCGAAACGCTACGCGCCGGCGGAGGTGATCGGCCATCTGCGCGACGTCTGTCCGCGCGTGCTGCGGGACCGGCTGCGGTTCGCGTTTCCGGAGCCGTTCGATCGGTTGTAGCGTCCGTGTCACCGAATTTGCAGTTATCCTCCATCCGATGTCGCCTCGTCGTCTGCGCGCGCTGGGTGTGGCGCTCCTTTTCCTAATCACGAATCTGCAAATCGCCGACGCGGCGGTGGCGAAGCGCCGCCGTCGTGGATCGCGGCGCAGGGCCGCTGCTGCCGCCGTTCCGGCGGACGTCGCGGTCGGCGCGAACCTGCAGGAGCGTTTGAATTCGCTCATGAACGGCTCGGTCGCGCGATCGGGGCAGGCGAGCCTGCAGGTCGTGGAGCTCGACAACGGCAGCGTCATCGCGCAACGCGATCCCGACCTCCCGCTGGCGCCCGCCTCCAACATGAAGCTCTTCACGACCGCGGCGTCGATCGACCTCCTCAAGCCGACGTTCGAAGTGACGACGACCGTCTACAGGCGCGGCACCATCGGGAACGACGGCACGCTCGACGGCGATCTCAAAATCGTCGGCCACGGCGATCCGACCATCGGCGGCCGCTTCCACGACGGCCACGCGACCGCCGTCATCGACGACTGGGTCAGCGACATCAAACGCGCCGGCATCAAGACGATCAAGGGGAACCTGATCTTCGAATACGGCTACATGGACACGGAGTACATCCATCCGACTTGGCCGATCGACCAGCTCGTCAACTGGTACGAGGCGCCGGTGTCGGCGTTCTCGATGCAGGAGGGGTGCGCGCAGGTGCGCGTGATGCCGAGCCGGCCCGGCAAGCAGTGTGTCGTTCAGTTCGAGCCGCCGACGAACTTCCTGCAGCTCCAGAACAGTTGCATCACCGGCCGCGGCCTGCCGTTCATCACGCGGATCCGCGGGACAAACACGGTTGTCGTGCGCGGCGGCGTGCCGTCGCGCTCCGGGGCGACCGAGGTGTTCGTGACGGTCGAGAACCCGATCCAGTACTTCGCGACCGTCACCAACGAAACGTTCGCACGCGACGGGCTCAAGGTCGAGGGACAGATCGTCATCACGCCGCGCGACGAGCGTCCGGGCTGGGCGCCGGTCGCGCAGCACTCCACGCCGCTCAACATCCTCGTCTACGTCATCAACAAGAAGAGCCAGAACACCTACGCCGAGCAGGTCGTGAAGATGATCGGCGCCGAGACGAAGCACGAAGGGTCGTGGAAGGCGGGGACGTCGGCGGTCACCGAGTGGCTGACCGGGAAGATCGGCGTGCCGGCGAATGAGTACCACCAGGCCGACGGCTCGGGGATGTCGCGCGAGAACCGCGCCTCGGCGAACGCGTTCATTCACCTGCTGCGCTACATGTGGAACAGCCCGTGGCGCGAGGATTTCGTCTCGTCGCTGCCGTACTCCGGCGATCCCGACTCGAAGTTCGGCCACCGCCTGCGCACCGCGCCGTGGGCGCGGCAGGTCTACGCGAAGACCGGCTACATTTCCGGCGTGGTCGGGTTGTCAGGCTTCGTGCACGCGCACAGCGGAAAGATTTACGCCTTCTCGTTCGTGTTCAACGGCTACCACGTCGGGGTCTACGCGATTTACAACCTGCAGGACACCATGTTGAAGGAGATCATCACGAACGGGTAGGCTGCGACTTCATGTCGCGCGACAACATCGTCTACGCCACCTGCGGTCTCCTCCTCGGCCTCGTCATCGGCAGCTTTCTTCTCGGACCGAAGCTCGCCCGATCGAAGCTCGCCGGTCCCGATCAGATTTCTTCTTCCAGCTCTTCCACCTCGGCCGCCTCGGCCGCTCCTGAGAGTGCCGCGATGCCTGCCGCGCCCGCCGGCGGCGCAGCCGGCAGTCCGATGGAGCAAGTCCGCCAGCAGCTCGAGATGCTCAAGAAACAGATCGAGCAGAACCCGAACGACTTCGACGCGCTCGTGCAGCTCGGGAACATGTACATGGACGTTTCGAAGTTCCCGCAGGCGATCGACTACTTCAACCGCGCGCTCGCCGTTCGCGAGGAGCCGTCGGTCCGCACGGACCTCGGCATCTGCTACAAGCAGTCGGGACAGATGCAGCAGGCGCGCGACGCGTTCCGGAAGGTTGCGACCGAGCAGCCGGATCAGTGGCAGGCCATCTACAACCTCGCCATCGTCGACGGCGAGATGAAGGACTACACCGACGCCCGCGTCCAGCTCGCCAAACTCAAGCAGCTGCGCCCGGATGATCCGCAAGTTGCAAAACTGGAACAGGCGCTCGCGGCGGTGAAGTAGCTACGTCAACTGCATCTGCTGACTCGTCGGCGCAACCTGCAGCGTGAACACGCCGTTGGCATTGCGCATCGTCGCGATCGCCTGGAAGCCGGGGAAGCGGAGGACGTTGCCGATCACCTCCGCCGAATGATCGCGCGCGAAGAGGCGGACCGCGTCGTCGGCGTCGCTCGCTTCGCACGAATAGAACGAGAGCGCCCGGTCCTCGGATACCGGTTTTCCTGCCACATCGGTCAGGTGGCGTTGTTCGATCGTGAAGCGCATGAGAGCGATGGAGCGCCTGCGAACGCTCCGGGCGCGGTCTTGCTTGCAATAACGGTGCAGGAGGGGCGTGTTTTATACTCCTCAAATGAGTGACGAACGTCTTCTCCGCGATGAGGTCCCGGTCATCGGCCGCGTCGAACTGCACGAAGTTTCGCAGAGCGACCCGCTGCCATCCGCGCGGTTTGCCGAAGGGCCCCCGATCGCGCTCACATTCGACGACGTCCTGCTGAAGCCGGCGAAATCCGATCTGCATCCGAACTTCGTCGACGTCACGACGCGCCTCACCCGCGACATCCACCTCAACATCCCGATCCTCTCTTCGGCGATGGATACGGTCACCGAAGCGCGCCTCGCCATCGCGATGGCGCAGCACGGCGGCCTCGGCGTCATCCACAAGAACATGCCGGTCGACCGGCAGGCCGAAGAAGTGGACAAGGTGAAGCGTTCCGAGGCCGGCATGATCGTCGACCCGGTCACCATGCGGCCGTGGCAGACGATCTCCGAGGCGATGTCGGTGATGGAGAAGTACAAGATCAGCGGCGTTCCCGTCACCGACGCGAACGGCAAGCTGGTCGGCATCCTCACCAATCGCGACCTGCGGTTCGAGACGCGCTTCGACCTCCCGATCGCCGAGCGGATGACGAAGGAGCACCTCGTCACCGTCCCGGTCGGCACGACCCTGGAGCAGGCGCGCGAGGTCCTTCACCAGCACCGGATCGAGAAGCTCCTCGTCGTCGACGCCAATGGCGATCTGAAGGGCCTCATCACCGTCAAGGACATCCAGAAGGCGCGGCGGTATCCGCAAGCCGCCAAAGATCCCCTCGGCCGTCTGCGTTGCGGCGCGGCGATCGGTATCGGCCGCGACGGCATGGATCGCGCGCGGGCGCTCATTGACGCGAAGGTCGACGTGATCGTGATCGACTCGTCGCACGCGCATTCGAGCGCCGTGCTCGACACGATCAAGCAGTTCAAGAAGCTCTACCCGACGACGCCGCTCATCGCGGGGAACGTCGCCACGTATGAGGGCGCACGCGATCTGATCGAGCTCGGCGTGGACGCGGTGAAAGTCGGCATCGGACCGGGATCGATCTGCACGACGCGCGTCATCGCGGGCGCAGGCGTCCCGCAGATCAGCGCGATCATGGAGTGCGCGCGCGCCGCCGAAAAGTACGACGTGCCGATCATCAGCGACGGAGGGATCAAGTTCTCGGGCGACATCACGAAGGCGATCGCCGCCGGCGCGCATTGCGTGATGATCGGCTCGCTCTTCGCCGGGACGGATGAAGCGCCGGGCGAGACGATCCTCTACCAGGGCCGCACGTTCAAGGCGTATCGCGGCATGGGCTCCATCGGCGCGATGCAGCAGGGATCGAAGGACCGCTACTTCCAGGAAGACACCGACGAAGTCGGCAAGCTGGTCCCGGAGGGCATCGAAGGGAAGGTGCCGTACAAGGGGTCGCTCAGCGCCATGATTCCGCAGCTCGTCGGCGGCCTCCGCTCCGGCATGGGCCTCACCGGCTCGAAGTCAGTTGACGATCTCCGCACGAAGTCGCAGTTCGTGCGCATCACCGCCGCCGGCTTGCGCGAGTCGCACGCTCACGACGTCGTGATCACCAAAGAAGCGCCGAACTACCAGATCGAGAACACCGATTGATCACCGGAGCGCACTCGGTCATCTACTCGAAGGACGCGGAGGCCGATCGTGCCTTCTTCCGCGACGTCCTGAAGTTCCCGTTCGTCGACGTCCATGACGGCTGGCTGATCTTCGGATTGCCGCCCGCCGAGGTTGCGGTGCATCCGTCCGAGGAAAATGGCGTGCACGAGTTCTTTCTCATGTGCGACGACGTCAAAGCGTTCGTCGCCGAGATGAAATCGAAAGACGTCGAGTGCGGTGAATTGCATCAGCAGCCGTGGGGAATGCTGGTCCAGATCACATTACCGGGCGGCGGGGAGCTCGGAGTGTATCAACCACGCCACGCCAGACCGCCCGCGGTGTAATTTGAGCGCGGTCCATGCCATCGCACGTATGGATCAAGCCAATTTGCGTCGATTGCTATCTGTCGTAGCAATGGGCCGCGTCATTGATGGCATGTTGCGACGCAATTTGAGTCGAGGTGTGTCTGTGATGAGTTGGATCATACCTACAATGATCGGGCCGTCGGGCAATTTGGCGCGCAACGCGCTCAATTTGATAGACTGCGCATCATGAGTGACAACGTTGATGCCATTGCCGATCTCGCGACGCGCATCGCTGACATCCGAAAGCGTTTGCGTGACCTCGAAAACGAGCGAACCGCACTCAGGACCGAACTCGATGATTGCACCAACCGT
The DNA here is from genome assembly GCA_036003305.1 of Thermoanaerobaculia bacterium. Taxonomy (GTDB): domain Bacteria; phylum Acidobacteriota; class Thermoanaerobaculia; order Gp7-AA8; family Gp7-AA8; genus DASXHZ01. The sequence goes on along the minus strand of DASYSN010000123.1, from coordinate 2,027 downwards.
CTCGCAGTCATGACCATTGGCGTCTACCAGCCGAGGGACGGCTCCTCGCAGATCGACCTCGAGATCCTGCGCCACTTTCGCCAGCATCCCGACATCTTTTTCACCTCCGCCGACCTCGCGTCCATCCTTCGCAAGAAGAACTGGTCCGTCGACGGCGCCTACCTCCGCACCAAACTCTCCCGCCTCGCCAAACGCGGCCAGATCCGGCGGGTGGGACTTGGGCGGTATATGGATAAGGGGTAGGGGCAGGTAGAATCAATCGATGGAGACCGCGAAGGAACAGGTCCAACGAATCCTCGAGGTTCTTTCGGACGATGTCTCGTTGGAAGACATCCAGTACCACATCTACGTACGTCAGAAGGTCGATCAAGGCCTTGCGGACGGCGAGTCGGGCCGGGTGGTCAGCCACGAAGAAGCGATGAAGCGGCTCGACACGTGGCGCATTCGGTAGAGTGGACTGAATCCGCGATTGCTGCAGTCGCCGAGCAGATCGAATACATCGCGAGAGATTCGCCAAGCTACGCCGCGACTCTCGTTGAAAGAACCGAGAACGCGGCCGCTTCTTTGTTCCAGTTTCCACATCGTGGCCGAGTGGTACCGGAATACCGCGACGAAACCATTCGCGAGATCTTCGTCGATCGTTACCGTCTCATCTATCGCGTACGCGAAACACCGTCCTGATCGCGGCATTCATCCACGGCGCGCGTGATCTGTCGTCCTTACTCCCTCCGTTACCGGAGTAGCGAAAACGGATCGACGCGCGCGCCCTGCACGCGCATGCCCCAATGCAGATGCGGCGCGGTGACGCGGCCGGTGGCGCCGGAGAGGCCGACGACCTGGCCGTTTTTCACAACTTCACCTTCGCGTACATCGATGTGCGAGAGGTGCGCGTAGAGCGAGTAGATGCCGAGGCCGTGATCGAGGATCACGGTATTTCCGGTGAAGAAGAGCGGCTTCGCCAGCACTACGCGACCGCGGTTCGTCGCGTGCACCGGCGTTCCGGTCGCCGCATGCAAATCCGCGCCGGAGTGCGGCGCGCGCGGCTCGCCGTTGAAGATGCGGCGTGACCCGAAATTCGTTCCGCTCTCGCCCGGTATCGGAACGGTGAACGGCTCATCCGGCACGATGTCGCTCGTGATGCGTTCGTAGATCGCATCGACCTCTTTGTTCTCGCGGCTCGACCGCTCCAGATCCGCCTTGCTCAGCTCGACGAACTTGCCGGCGACCTGCAACGGCTGCGTCGGGTACTTCTTCGCCGCGACGTCGATCGCGATCTCGCGCCGCTGCTCCCGTCCATCCTCCATCGTCAGCACCGCCTCGGCCTCATGCGCGCCCGGCTTCGCATCGAGATCGACGCCGAGGATCGTGGCCCACTCATCCCCAGCCCGGAACGCCGGCACCGTCTTCTTCAGCCAGATCACATGCACCGACTTCACCCCCGGCTCGTTCGGCACTTTGACTTGAACCGCGCTGCCCTGGTGGGCGGTGAATGCGAGTACGGCGAAGAAGAGGCTGATCATCGGGTTAGGTGGTTTGCGAATCGTTGGCCAACGCCGAGGTGTGGCGCGGGCTTTCTAGCCCGCGCTCCGTAGCAACCGGGCACGGGCTGGAAAGCCCGCGCCACACGATAAACTCGAATGATGTTCGACATCGACCTCGCCACCGTCCCGGTGATCCCTGACTTCGCGGTCGAGCTCCGCGAGTTGGAGGACATGGGGAAGATCGTGCACTTCGTCAGTGCGGCGAAGGGGGAGTTGGCGTGGTTTCCCGGCTGGGAGCACGCCGATCGCGATCTGATTCACTTCAGCGCCTCGGACGTCCCGCTCGGCTCGATCGACGACCCGTTCGACGACCGCGACGAAGGATGGCGCATCGTCATCTTCGAGGAAGGCGGCTACGTCTACATCTTCGAAGACGATCGGCCCAACGGCGACCGTTTCCCGCGCCGCTACCGCGTCCCTCGCGACCGCTACTTCCTTGCGTGGGCCGCGGTCATGCATGCGTACAACCCCGTCGTGCCGCTGGAC
>DASYSN010000122.1:0-2332 GCA_036003305.1 Thermoanaerobaculia bacterium | reverse complement strand
GGCTGACGGTGGTGGCAGAGATCGGCGAATGAAGCGTCCCGATCTGCGCAAGAACCTCCGCCGCGGCGTCTACGTCATCCCGACGTCGTTCACGATCCTCAACCTGTTTTTCGGCTTCCGCTGCATCTACTACGCGATGCGCGGATCGGCGGCGATCGCGGCGGGGCAGTACGACCTCGCGGTCGATCCGTTCGAGACGGCGTGCCTGTCGCTGCTGTTCGCCGCGATCTTCGACACGTTCGACGGCATGGTGGCGCGGCAGCTCGGCGCCACCAGCGAGTTCGGCAAGGAGTACGACTCGCTCGCCGACGTCGTGACGTTCGGCTGCGCCCCGGCGGTGCTGGTCTACGCGTGGGGCCTGAACGTGTTCGACAAGCTCGGCGGCGGGCTCGCGTTCCTCTTCCTCGTCGCCGTCTCGCTCCGCCTCGCGCGCTTCAACGTGATGACCGGCAAGAGCGACTACCGCTACTTCGTCGGACTGCCGAGTCCCGCCGGCGCGCTGACGCTGGCGTCGACGATCTACTACGCCTCGCGGCCGATCACGGTCGACGATCACACGTTCGCGGTCGTCATCGCGATCCTCACGGTCTCGACGGCGTTCGCGATGGTCTCGCCGATCCGATGGAGAAGTCAGAAGGGCCTCAACCTGCAGAAGGAGCGCTCGATGATGTACTTCGTCGTCCTCGCGCTCCTCCTCGCGCTCGCGTTCCGCTGGCCGCGCCAGTGCTGGTTCGTCGGCTCGATCGGCTACCTCATCTCCGGCCCGCTCCTCCGCCTCTGGGCCATCGCTTTTCCGCGACGCAACGAGCCGCTCGCGCCGCTTCCTCCCGCGCCACCCGTGGAGACTGTGTGAAGGCAGCGTTCCAGTGTGGCGCCGGCGCCCTCGCCGGCGCGAGAAACAAATGTCGCGGCGCGGTAGGCGCCGCATCAATATTTCATTCCGCCGGCGAGGGCGCCGGCGCCACACAGAACCACTACCCGGAGCCGATGCCTTGAAGCATCCGGCGGGGTATCGGCTGGCGATCATCAATCCGTTGACGCTGGTCGGGGCGGAGATCAAGACGATTCTGCGCGAGCGGGCGTTTCCGTTCGAGCGCGTGGTGCTCCTCGACACGGCGGGGCAGTCGGCGGGGGCGCTGACGGACGTCGGCGACGAGCCGGCGGTAGTCGCGCCGGCGTCGGCGGAGGAGCTGGCGGACGTCGATCTGGTTTTCTTCTGCGGGCCGGCGGCGGCGAATCGCGAGTGGCTCGAACGGGAGAACGACGCAATCGCGATCGATCTGTCGCAGCCGACGACGGCGGAAGACGGGAAGCTCGCGATCGCCGGCGTCAATCTCGATTCGATCGACGCGTCCGACCGGAAGCTCGTCTCGCCGCATCCGATCGCGATTCCGATCGCGCTGATCCTCCACGAGATCGAGAAGGTCGCGAAGGTGGAGCTCTGCACCGCAACCGTGGTGCAGCCGGCGTCGGAGTTCGACGAGGCCGGCGTCGAGGAGCTGGCGAAGCAGACGATCACTGTCCTCAACGTCCAGTCGGTGCCGAAAGAAGTCTTCGACCGGCAGGTGGCGTTCAATCTCTATCCGGCGGCGGAGCGCCGCGAGCCGTTCATCGTCTCGCAGATCCGCGCGGTGACCGACGTACGCGCGCAGATCGCGCTCTTCGTCACGCAGGGGACGATCTTTCACAGCCACACGTTCTCGCTGTTCGTGAAGGTGGACGGCAAGGTCGACCAGGCGTCGCTGGAGAACGCGCTGAAGCAGAATCCGGCGATCGCGTTCCCGGAAGGCGACCAGGAGTTCGGCACGATCGACGCGGCAGGCAAGGACGAAGTGCTCATCGCCGAGGTCCGCGCCGACGCCGCGGTGCCCGGCGGATTCTGGATCTGGGCCGTCTGCGATAATCTCCGCCGCGGCTCGGCGCTCAACGCAGTCCTCATCGCCGAGAAAGTTCTCTTCGGAACGGGTACGAACTGAATGCAAGACTTCTATGAGCCAAAAGTGGGCGATCTCGCGCCGAACTTCCGTCTGCCGTCGACGCGCGGGAAAGAGATTTCCCTGAAGGATTACAAAGGGTGGGACGTCGTCCTTTACTTCTATCCGAAGGACGACACGCCCGGCTGCACCGCGGAGGCGTGCTCGTTCCGCGATCAGGAGCCCGATCTCACGAAGGAGCACGCGATCATCCTCGGCGTGTCGACCGATCCGATGGACTCGCACGACAAGTTCTCGGACAAGTACCAGCTGAACTTCCCGCTTCTCTCCGACCAGACCGCGGACGTCGCGAAGATGTACGGCGTCTGGAAGGAGAAGAACTTCTACGGCCGCCGCAC
>DASYSN010000121.1:0-1642 GCA_036003305.1 Thermoanaerobaculia bacterium | reverse complement strand
TACTTCACCGGGATGGCGAGGCGCAGCGGCGCGCCGTGCTGCCAGGTGAGCGGAGCGCCGTTCATCTCGTACGCGAGCAGCGTCTGCGGGTGCATCGCGCTCGGCATGTCGATGCTGACGTAGTAGCCGCCGCCGGGCGTCGACATCGCGAGGTAACGGGCCGACGGCGGCGGCGGGAACTTCGCCATCACGTCGGAGAGCCGCGCGCCGCTCCACTGCACGATGGTGCTCCACCCTTCGATGCAGCGGAACTCGGTGATCATCGTCCGCTTCGGAAACGACTTCACGTCGTCGAGCGTGAGCGTGTTGCCGGCGAAGTCGAGACGCCAGCTCGCGAGGTCGGCATTCCCGTCGAGGCCGTCGCCTCCGTTGATGCGCGCCGGACGCGTGATCATCGACGCGGGGAAGGTCGGATTGAGACGCGAGGTCGAGAAGTACGACAGCGCCACCGCCTCGTTGAGGTGCAGCATCCGCCGCAACGGCCACGGAAGTCCGGCTTCGCGGTCGCGCGAGCCGAGCCACTTCCACGCTCCGATCGCCGCCACCGCGCCGGCGCCGAGGGTCAGAAATCCGCGCCGCGACATCCGGCGCAACTGCTCCGCCACCTCGTGATCATTCGCTTCGATCGCCGCAATCCGCGCCGCCTCGATCTCCTCGGGCGTCGGCTCATGGATGAGAGGCGAGTCGAGAGGCGAGTCCTCGGTCCTCAGTCCTCGGTCCTCGGACGCTTCCTGGGCGGGTGGGGTCTGAGGACCGAGGTCCGAGGACTGAGGACTGGTCGGTTCACTCATTCGGAACCTCCACGACTTCGGACCCGATCACGATCGCGCGGAAGTTGTTCCAGCCGGTGCGGATCACCTGGGTGATGTGAATGACGAAGAAGGCGACGTAGCCGACCGTCAGCCAGAAGTGGAAGAAGCGCGCCATCGGATAGCCGCCGAAGAGCGACGTGAGCAAGTGGAACTGCGTCGGTTTGTAGATTGCGATTCCGGTGAGCAGCGAGCCGAGACCCATCACGACGATCGAGGTGTACGCGATCTGCTGCGCGCCGTTGTACTTCCCCTGCGGCGGCGCTTCCCGGCGCAGATGGAGGTCGTGCAGCGTGACCTGGATCGCGGTGATGAAGGAGCGGCGGTTCGGCACCAGCTCGCGCCACTCGCCGGAGAAGATCGTGTACGCGACGTACAGCAGGCCGTTGATGGCGAAGAGCCACATGAAGAAGAAGTGGTACGCCATCCCCTCGGCGAGCCGGTAGCTGACGTGCAGTTTGTCCCACGCGTGCGGCGGGAGGTTCATCATCCAGAAGGTGTGCTTCCGGAAGCCGACGCGATAGACGGCGTTCGCCCAGTAAATCAGCGTGCCGCTCCAGATCATCAGCGCGAGGATCGGAAAGTTGATCCAGTGGAACCACCGGATCGCCAGAGGGTGTTTCTTGACGAGGCGTTTCAAAGGGACGCGAGAATGATACGTCCTTTGAAACGTTCCGGATCTACGCCGGCATTCTCAACGGATCGCGGCGGCGGTCGGATGGCTTCTCGTCATCCTCGAAGAAGTCGTCGACGTCGTCGTCGGTGACGACCGGCTCCTGTTCCTCGTCGAGGAGATCCACATCTCTCTGCTGTTCAGTTTGATGCCTGCTCAT
>DASYSN010000120.1:0-6895 GCA_036003305.1 Thermoanaerobaculia bacterium | reverse complement strand
GCATAGCTGGCCGAGAAGCTGCTGCCTCCGGTGCTCGTCGTCGTGGTGAGCAGCCGTCCCTGGCGATCGTACGTTTCGAGCGTCGGAACACCTGTGTCGCCGGGGACCAGATGAACCGTTCTCGTGAGAGACGAAGCCCCTGCATACGCAGTTTCCGTCGTAGTGGTGTCGGGTGCCGTGACGAGGCCAACCCGGCCAAAGGGATCGAAGGAGCCGAACGTCGTCAGGTGAGAGGGCGTGAACGTGCTCTCGGTGCCCGACAGCGTCTGCCACTCCGAGACGCTGATCGTCCAGCCGTTCTCATTCCGCTTGGTCTCGCGCAGGCTCCACGTATTGTCGGGCATCTGGCGCTTTTCGCGCCAGAGGCGACCCAGGTCGTCGTATTGGTAGATGTGCTCGATCGTGCCGGCACCCACTGTGGTCGTCTTTTCGTCGACCGAGGCGGCGACGAAGAACGAGCCGGTGCCCGTGCGGTTCGTATAGCTGTAATTCGTAGCCGCGACTCCGGGCGGGCGGATGCTCGCGAGGCGGTACGACGTGTCGTAGCTGAAGAGGGTTGCGAGGCCATCCGTCCCCTGGCTCTGGGTCGGCAGGCCCGTTTGTGAATCGATCGTGAGATTGACCGAATTGAAGCTCGCTCCCGAGTATTTGGAGGTCGCGAGCACTCCGGTCGTGTAGGTATGGTTGACGGTCTTCTCCGGTGTGGTCCCGGGCGTGTCGGCAAATGCACAGAGCGTTACCGCGGTGGGCGCATTCTGCGAGATGTCGCCGCCGTAATAGTCTTCCCGGGTGACGTTGCCGGCGGTCGAGGTACGGATGGTCACGAGATCGGTTGCGTCCGCGGTATCCGTCGACTGTTTGAGCTGGCGCGTCGCGCGCAGGAAGCCGGTGGCGGGGTCGTAGCAGCGATGCTCGATCGCGGTCGAGTTGTCCTCGACGTGTGTGATGCTGCTGAGCGTGTCGAGGACCCACGGCTGGCTCGTCGAGGGCATGACGAAGGAAGCGGGATAGGTCCCCGAGTCGATGAAACCGTCATGCGGTTGCGCCGGGTTCACGTTCGCATCACGCTGATTCCAGGCCGTTGTGATGTCCGCACCGCCAACCGAGAAACTGCCGCCGAGGACTTCGTGACGATAGTGGCCCAGCCCGTCGAAATGGTCGCGGGTGACGTCCGCGTGGTCGATCTCGGCGCCGAACCCGTCGAAATAACGGGTGCGCTCGCCGCTCACTCTCGGGTTGATGGCGGTGCACCACGAAGTGCCCGAAATGCAGCGCGGCAGGGACCCGTCGAGGTTCTCCAGATCGTACGTGACGTACTGACTCCGCGAGGCCAACCGCGGGCTACTGGCGTATCCGGAAGCGGTGTACGTTCGCGTCGACAGGAGAAACGAACCGCTCTGCAGCGTCGGATCCTTGGTGTAGGGGAGGCCGAATTCGTAGTCATGAACTCCGTTCTCGCTCACGGAGCCGTCTGACTGAGAGACCGTTTGGCATGACAAATCGGACCAGAGTTGATCGGCGCCGCCGGGCCAGATTGAATAGTAGTGTTCGGAAACATTGCCCAGCTGATCGGTCACGGTCGTGACCATACTGTCCGGCGGTGGCCTCTTGCAGTCATAGGTCGTGATCTCAGTCCCGTCCGGCTTGACAGTGACCTTGGGACAGCGGACATCGTAGTGAAGAGTGCTCTTGTTGTTCGACTGTGTATACGTCCATTTCGCAGTCGGAATCTTGTCGCCGGTTATCGTCTTCGAGTGGACGCCGAGGACCTGGTCGAACCATGACAAACCACCGCTACAGACTTCGACCGGCTCGTCATAACTGTCGTAGACGTAGCTGACCAACGCGCCGGTCGGCAGCCACATCGTGGCGAGCGTCCCATTGCTGTCGCTGCAACCGGACGGCGACGAATCGTTATACGTGAACACGTATTGCGACGCGTCCGGCAACGTCAGCGTCGAGAGCATGGGGATGCTCTTGGGGGCCTGATCATTCGAAACGCAGGGCTCGCCGACCAGGTGCCACGCGTACCCGAACACGTACGCGCTCTGGCCGCCATTCCCCGGTGGAGCGGGGAAAACGACCTTCGTGATGAACTGGCCATGATAGACCGAGGGATAGTTCGTCGACTCGTAACCGATCTGATCGGCGAGACAGACGTAGACGTGTCTCTGGCCGTCGTAAATGTCCCACTCCGCCGTATCCGATGGACCGCACGGCGACGGAGCCGACGAGTCATTGTAGGTGATGGTAAAGGAATTGCCGAACCGGTCCTGGCTCGACGTCAGGCGCCCTGTCGTGTCGAAGTAGTCGAAGCGGCCGTCGGGAAGCTCGACGAACGAGGGACCGCTGCTGACAGAAGCACGAATGTAGGAGGAGTCGTTGGTGTAAGACGTCCCTGCCGTCCCGTCGACACCTGGATGAAGCTGGCCATTGAGGCCGTGCTGGCTGCCGTCGGAGTCCTCGAACACGTAGTTCGGGCTGTCATTACCCGTCGAGATTGGAGCCTCGAGACGTCCTACCGAGACCTGCCATCCCATTCCGGCGTTGGAATGGCGGTTCGGTATCGCGCTCGCTCCGCCGTTCTCCGGATCCGCCTCCCAATCCCACACCTTGCTGTTGTAGAAGAGCGTGAGCCCGTGGGAGAGCGTCCCGTTGACCGGAAATGAAGGGCCGATCGGGATGTGAATGGCGAGATTGCCGTTGAAGGTGTTGACGGCGTCGAACTCGCCGACCTGAAAGACTTTGTCGGGGGCGAACCCACGCTGTTGCGTCGGCGCCTCCTGCGCATTGATGCCGAGGACGAACAACAGGAGAACCGGGATGGCGGCCAGCCGTGCTTTCATGACTATTTCACCACCGTGATTGCGTACCGCGTCGTCATCGCGAACGTCGTCATCAGAACGACGTCACCCGGTTTCATTGCCGGCGGAGGCGAGTCTTTCGTCCCCGCGACCGGTAGGAGGTCCAATACCTTCAGGTGAGGCGTGCCGCGCTCGTTCGGCAGCTCGTTCGACGCATCCCAGTGAACATAGCGCGCCCACGCTCCCCTGCCCGGACGCACGACGGCGAAGTCGACCGCGTAACCGCTCATGGCCAGCTCCTCGATATCGCCGGAGAGCCCCTTCCTGAGGTTTGCGTCGCCGAGCGACAGACTCGCCGCTGAGAAACCGTCGGGATAAGCGGTGGCGGCCATGCCGCTCGTCAAATCGACCGCGAACCATACCGACCGCACCGGCACCGGCTTGTCGATGGTCCAACTGACCGCTCCCCCACCGGAATCGGTCAGATAGGTGGCGCGCCGGACGATTGCGTTCATCCACCCCGTCGGCTCCATTGCGATCCCGTACACGAAGACTGTCCCTTTCGGTGTCACCGACGCAATTTGTACGACCGATCCGTTGAAGGTGATCACCGGTGGGGCGGAGCTGCCCGGCGGAGCCGCGAGAGCCGCTGATGCGCTCGAGAGAAGAGCGACGACCATTCCGAGAACAGCGGTTAAGCCGGTCCTGCCGAGTCCAATTCTCATTCTTCGCTCCGTCATGGTCCTCACGGGTGGCGCCTCACGCCGTTGCGCAGATCGGTGATGTGGTCAGCGCCCACGATCGTCGACCCTGGCACCAGGGTTGGATTGAATGCGATCGCGCCGATGCCGAGCGTCAACCGCGCCGTATTCAGGGCGGTACGAAGATCGGACACGTGTACGGCCTTGATATACGTCACCCCTGAGGTGAGGTTGGGATCCGTATAGCTGTAGGGATTCGCAACGCCGCCATTCGCGAGTTTCCGGACTGCATCGACGGCGGTGCGCAGCTGCGTGATATGCACCGCCTTCACGCTCGTTTGCTGCTTGACCAGCGGATCGTCAGTGAAGATGACCGCGGTGGCGAGATCAGGCGGACTGAACGCGCCCGACGAGCCCACCCGCACCTTGTAAAGATAGGCCGTGCCGACGGACGTAAAGGAGTCGGTGCACGCGGTGTCCGGGGCGGTCGCCGTGCAGATCTGCCCATAGTTGATATTGTCTGAGGTGCGGTACACCTGGTAGACGGTCGAGCCGCCCACGGCGCCACTCACCGCATTCCATGACACCGAGACCGAGCCGGTACTGTTGACGATCGCTATCACGCCGGTCGGAGCGGCGAAAGCGCTCGCCGGATACAAGGCCGTGATCGCCCGCTGGTCCCACGTCTGGATCGCTCCGTTCAGGTTGCTCGTGAGGAGGGTGGTCATGATGGCGGAGCTCGCGCAGTCGTACGATGGGAAAGTCGTACACGGCTGCGAATCGTCGCGCGACTGGTCGGCGTGCCGAAGGCCCAGCGTGTGCCCGACCTCGTGCATCACGGCGCTTCTGAAGTCTCCCTGGGTCAGTTGACCGCTCCCGAGACATGCGCCGATGCCCTGATTCATGCTGACGTCGCCTTCCGACGTGGAGTAAAACGTCTCGCCGTTGACCGTGTTCGAGGAGTCGGTCGTCGACGTGTTGATGCCGCCGATGCCGAGGAGGCCGCCCGCGGAGCAGTTGAACGCCCCGACACCGATCGACGTCATGTCTTTCTCGAAGACGATGTTGTTCACGCCGTCGGGCGATTCCAGGATTCCGCTGGCATTCGACGTCGTAGTCGACGACACGTAGGTTGCGGACGAGGCGTTTGCCCACTGCGCGAACGCGTTCGAAATGGCATCGTCGCCATTCGACGTCGCATTTGGTTCGGTATTGCCTCGATTCCAGTTGATCGGAGAGGTCTTCCAGCGGTATCCCGCGGCCGTTTCCGTGGACCCCGACGTGTATTGCGTGACCGTGCAACCGCTGCAAGTGAAGGTCTTGGGATCGAGCCCCAGGATCGTCGCCTTCAGCGAGGGACTCCGTCCGACGAGGGGCTTCGCTTCCACGGAGTAGTCGGCAAGAACGGGTTGGCCGGCGACGCGACCACGGATGTAACGCGCGAAAGCATCCGCGTCTCGGTACTTTGAATCCGCATCCACCGGCCGTACGAGTACGCGCCGGCCGCTCTCGTCGTATGCAAATCCGAAGAACCCGAGGCCGAGGTCGGTCACGGCATACTCGGTGTCACCAATGCGATTCAGGAACAAGAGAACGCGGTCGCCGTCGACGAAACGGGCAGCCCCGGGAATGAACTTCGAGAGAGTTCTTCCGCGCCTCGCGAGCGTTCCGCCGGGGACATCGACTGCGAAGCCGGAGTCGATCGAGTCGCCCTTCAGGACTTCCTCGAGAGCGAAGATGGTGACCGTCTCGATCCCCCGCCTATCCGATTCGCGCACATCGGAATGAATCGCCCGGGCAACCACGATCGCATCGGCCTTTCCGATCAGCGCGTCGTCGGCGGGAACAACGTAGATGGCCGCCAGGGCCGAATGCGAAAGAGGCGCAAGAACCATGAGACACAACAGAAGACGGAAACCCGCAATCACGAGTACAGATCGACCCGGCGCGCTTCTCGGAGTCATCGGCGGCTCCTATTGAAGCGACAGGAGAACCAACACTTCTCCCGTTCCCGATTCGAGCGGCTCGAGCGCCTTGCCGATGATCGTGCCGGGACGATGCATGGACACGCCCGCCACGTTGACCGGAATCGACTTCATCGCCATGCCTGGCCTGTTGCTGGTGACTAGAAGATCGCCGATCCTGACCGCCTCCTTCGTCGCGTCGACCATCACCTTCACACGACCGGTGGTCGCAACCTGCGCCTTATCCGGCGAGCCTTCGCCGAGAATGATGCCTGGCTTCGCCGAAACGACGCCGGCTACAGTCGCGTCGTACGCGGTGGAAGACGGCATGACCTGATTGGTCTTCTCGTGGTTGAGTACAACGACCGTTCCCGCAGCCATCTCGCCAGAGGCGGGAACCCATTCCGCGACGTCTTGGTACGCGGCGATGACATTTGTGCCGTGAATCGTACCGTTGACGTCCAGCGTGTACGCCGGATTCGTCATACCGATACCGACGTTTCCCCCCTCCGCGATCCGAACACGCTCTGCGAGGGTTCCCGCTGTGTCGCGCGTTCCGAATGTAATCGCGGCAGAGCCATTCACACGGCTAAAAAGTGATTCGATATACGCAGACTGATTATTTGCGCCCGGTCCACCATCGAACGATAGGCCGGCAGTATTATTCGCGGTAAGGTTGGTGTTCGCGATAATTACCTGTGTATTCTCGTCAATATCGGCACCGTTGTACGCCGTTGCACTCGAAGCATCGATTTCCAGCGGTCCGGCAGGTGTAATCGAGTGGATACCCACATTCCCGGTCCAGAACATGTGCTTCGACGCGTTATAGTACAAACCAGCCAATACTCCGCCGCCACAACAGTCCAGCACACTGTCGATGAGGACACCCTTCTCCGCCGCTCCAAACCCATTTGTGGAGTCGAAGAGCTGAAGGTTCGAGTCCGCTGCCTGGCGGGAATGAAAGACCGCTCGAGGCCCGCGCGGGTTAGGAGATTGGAAGGCTGCACCGCTGAAATCGCCGACGCCTACTTTCGCGCCCGTATCCGTCGTGTAAACCAGCGCGGGATTCCCGCTAGTAGTCGTGCACGGATTGCACGTCCACTGCGCGAATGCTTGCGGCCCGGCCCAGACCACAACCATGCAACCAACCATCAAGAGCTTACGCAACACATGACCTCCTTCGGGCAGGAGTTCCCAGCCTTTGCAGAACGCTGACGCGGTACGACCGGTGTTTCCTTGTCGACTGAGAATCGCCGTTCAAGGAGTGACGGCAACAGGGAAATCCCTACCCCCCAAAAAATACCGAGCGTCAGAAAGTCAGAAGCTCCGCTTGTACGTGAAGATGAACGCGCGCGCTACGCATCCCCGCTTCGGCGCTTCGAACTTGGCTGATCGGATCTCGTTTTCGGCCATTGCCGCGAGTTTC
>DASYSN010000119.1:0-7132 GCA_036003305.1 Thermoanaerobaculia bacterium | reverse complement strand
TTCGCGTTGCGCGGTACCGGGGCGGAGGAGACGCGGCTCGCAATCGCGCGGCGGCTCGATGGCACCGACCGCGGGGAGTCGTTCGTCCGGTCATTCGCCTACAGCACCGGTCCGGCGTATGGACTGTTGCTCGACGTCGCGAATCCCGCATGGCGGGGCGGCTTCCACAAAGAGTCGGATTTCGCGGAACTCCTCGGCGCAGCGGCAAAGGTCGCTCCCTCGGCAGATCCGGCCGCGCGCGCCGCGGCGTATGGCGGCACAATGCTCCGCGCCGAGGAGGAGAAGAGGGCGAAAGAGCAGGCGGAGAAGATCGCGCGGTACCGGGCGCGGCTCGTCGACGGTCCGGTGATCGAGATCGCGCTGGATAGCGCGCAGTACGGCTTCGATCCGTACACGGTGGTCGCCCTCGGCGACGACGGCACGGTCTACCCGTCGCTCGAAGCGAGCGGCCCTTGGGGAACGATCACGACCGAATCGGGCGCGCGAATCGATCTGAAGCGGAACGCGCTCCTCTTCGGCGCCGAGGATCGGTCGCGGCTGAAGCTGAACGCGGGATGGGATCTCGGGCCTGGTAGGAGGGCCGGGGACTTCGTGATCACGAAGTCGCGATGACTCCGTCGTGTTTCTACATCTTTTCGCGGGGTGACCCCCTCATCCGCCTTCGGCACCTTCTCCCCCGTCACCGGGGAAGAAGGGCACTCGATTGAAGGGCATCGCGAGCTCCATCGAGTGCCCTCGCCCCGCGGAGCGGGGAGAGGGAGACACGAAGCGAAGCGGAGTGCGGGTGAGGGGTGTAGCACCAAGCGCGTCGCGTTCCGCCCACGGCTCGATTCGCTAAGTCGTAAAATGAACTAGTTAGCAGAAGTTGACTCAATCCCCTGGGGGTGTGGTGTGACGACCTTCCGCTCGACGCTGTTGCTCGCAATCCTCCTTGTCATTCTCTTCGTCACGGCGAACGCGTTCGCGGTGACGACGCCGGTCATCCTGTCGCTCAGCCCGCCGGACGCGATCGCGGGGACGAGCTCGTTCACGATGACGGTCAACGGCGCGAACTTCGTGGCGGGCGCGCAGGTGCGGGTCAACGGCAGCGGGCGGGCGACCTCTTTCGTCTCCTCGTCCCAGCTCACGGCGACGATGTTCTTTGGCGACATCTCGACCGCGGGGACGCTGCAGATCACGGTGGCGAGCGGCGGCGTGGTGTCGGCGCCGGTGAACTTCGTCGTCTATCCGAACGACCCGCAGATCGCCTCGTTCGACCCGCCAAACACGCCGGCGCAGTCGGCGAATCTCACGATCACGCTCAACGGCTCGAACTTCGGCAGCACGGCGGTGGTGCGCGTCAACAGCGCCAACCGGCAGACGACGTACGTCTCGCCGACGCAGCTCACGTTCACACTCCTCGCCTCCGACGTCGCCACCGCGCGGACGCTCACGATCACGGTCCTCAATCCGAACAACAAGATCTCGCCGTCGGCGAGCTACACGATCACCGCGCCGACCACGTCGCCGACGATCACGCTCCTCTCGCCGGACCACGCGGCGACGAACAGCGGCGCGTTCACGCTTGGCGTCGTCGGGACGAACTTCGTCAACGGCTCGATCGTGAAGGCGAACAGCGCGTCGCGCACGACGACGTTCGTCGACTCGCAGCACCTCAACGTCCAGATGCTCGCCAGCGACGTGCAGACGGCCGGCAGCATCTCGATCGTCGTCAACAATCCGAACGGCCAGACCTCGCCGCCGGCGACGTTCACGGTGACCAGCGCCACGCTGCCGACGATCACGAGTCTCTCGCCGTCGTCGACGACCGTCGGCGCGCCGTCGTTCCTGCTGACGATCACCGGCACGAATTTCACCGCGAACGCGACGGTGACGGTCGGCAGCAACTCGACTCCTCGGAGCGTGCAGTTCGTCGACGCGCAGCACGTGAAGGTCACGATCTTCCCGAGCGACATCAACTCGGCGGGGAGCGTGCCGATCACGCTCACCGTTCCCGGCGCGACCGGCGGCACCTCGAACTCGTTCAACCTCTTCGTCACCGAGCCGAATGCGCCGGTGATCGCGAGCCTCGACCCGTCGACGCTGCCCGTGAACTCGACGTCGCTCAAGGTTTTGATTAACGGATCCGGCTTCCTCCTCGACGACGTCATCCTGCTCAACAACAGTCCGCGCGGGACGGAGTACATCAGCGCGACGCAGCTCGCGATGACGCTGCTCGCGGGCGACGTCAGCGCGCCGCGCGTCTCGAACGTGCAGGTGCAGCGGAAGGACCTCACCGCGACGTCGGCGCCGGCGACGCTGACGATCGTCGCCGCGAATGTCCCCGCCATCACGTCGATCAGCCCCGCGCAGGGGACAGTCGGCTCGACGCAGCCGGTGATCGCGGTCTTCGGCCAGAACTTCACGTCGAACTCGATCGTGACGGTCGACGGCTCGCCGCGCGTGACGCAGTACATCAGCCCGACCGAGCTCGATGCGACGCTCACCGGCTCCGACCTCGCCACGGCGCACGACGTCCAGATCGCGGTCGTGGCGAACGCCGGCACGTCGGCGTCGGTCACGTACTCGATCGTCGTCGCGGTGCCGGCGATCACGAGCATCAGCCCGTCGACGGTCACGTCCGGCGACAACGGATTCCAGCTCACGGTCACCGGCACGAATTTCAGCGCCGCCTCGATCGTGAACGTCAACGGCGTCCCGCGGTCGACGACGCAGAACATCAACGGTGCGCTGGTGACGAACGTCTCGGCGACCGAGATCGCGTCGCCGGGGACGCTGCAGGTCACGGTGACCGACAACGGCGCGACGTCCGCCGCCACGCCGCTCACGGTTTTCGCGCCGCAGATCACGTCGGTGGCGCCGGGCGGGATCACGGCGGGCATCCTGTCGCAGGACATCGTCGTCACCGGCACGTCGTTCCTTTCGACCTCGAAGATCATCTTCAAGGGGAACGAGCTCGTGACGACGCTGAACACGGACGGCACGCTGAGCGCGACGATCAACGGCTCCGACCTGATCACGCCCGGCACTTACGCGGTGAATGTCCGCAATTCGCCGACGTCGATCAGCAATCCGTTCTTCGTGCAGGTCATCTCGGCGGGCACGCCGCAGATCGACTCGATCGACCCGTCGACGTTCTCCGCCGGCAGTGGCGTCGCCTCGATTCGCGTGCTCGGGGAAAACTTCGTCCCCCTCTCAGTCGTAAGGATCAATGGGACCGACCGGACGACGCAGTTCGTGAACGCCGCGGAGCTCGATGCCACGCTCCTGCCATCGGATACGGCAACGGCACAAACGCTCCACGTCACCGTGCGGAACCTCGATGGCACGACCTCCGCTGAGGTGCTGTTGATCGTCACGCCGCAGGGAACATCGACGGGACGGCATCGCGCGGTGCGACACTAAGGGCGAAATGGCGTGGTTTGAAGACGACGATACCGACTCGTTCGATCGGACGCTTTCTCAGCGGCGTCCGAACGATACCGGTTCGTTCGGCGACAAACGGGCGCAGGACCGGCGGCAGTCGAACACGCGCATCCTCTTCGTCACCATCGTCGTCATCGCGGTGCTCTATCTCGCGAAGCCGGTCGTGGTGCCGGTGGCGCTGGCGATTCTGTTCGCGTTCCTCCTGACGCCGGTCGTCTCGCTGCTCGAACGCTCGTTCCTCCGCCGCACCGGCGCGATCGTTCTCTCCCTCGGCATCGTCGTCGCCAGCCTCTCGCTCGGCGGCTACTGGATCTACCAGCAGTTCAGCGAGGTGGCGAAGGAGCTGGCGCACGCCGCGTCGAGCGGCCACATCGAAGAGAAGATCCGCTTTCTGCGCCGCAACAGCGGCGGGACGATCAACGTCATCGAGCGCACGCTGCAGCGCGTCTCGGAGACCGGCGAGCGTCCCGAGAAAGCGGACCTGAAAGTCCGCGTCATCCCCGAACGCCTCACGATCGAGGAGCAGTACAAGACCTATGCGCCGACGATCGAGTTCGTCGCGTCGGCGTTCCTCGTCGTGGTGCTCGTCTTCTTCCTGATGCAGGACCGCGAGCAGATGCGGGACAAGTTTCTGCGGATGGCGGGCCGCGCGCATTTGACGGTGACGACGCAGGCGATCGGCGAGACGTCCGACCGCATCAGCCGTTACCTGCTGGCGATCGCATTGCTGAACGTCGGCTTCGGACTCCTCATCGGGATAGGTCTGTTCGCCCTCCAGGTGCCGCACGCGCCGCTGTGGGGCGTGCTCGCGGGATTGCTGCGTTTCATCCCGTACGTCGGCGCGGTGTTGAGCGCGTCGATGCCCACGTTCCTCGCGCTCGCGGTCTTTCCGAACTGGTACACCGCGCTCGCGGTCCTCGGCCTCTACGTGCTGACCGACCAGCTCATTGGCGGCTTCGTCGAGCCGGTCGTCGTCGGCAATCGCGTTGGCGTGTCGCCGATCGCGTATCTGGTCGCCGCGATCTTCTGGGGCTGGCTGTGGGGTCCGGTCGGGCTGCTGCTCGCGGTGCCGATCACGGTCTGCCTGACGGTGGGCGGCGAGTTCATCCCGGCGCTGCGGATCTTCACGATCATGTTCGGCACGGAGGATCCGCTCGAGGGCTACCTGAGCTTCTACAACCGGCTGCTGCTGCGCGACCGCACCGGCGCGATTGCGATCGCCGACCGGCACGCCGAGGAGTCGTCGATGGAGGAGATGTTCACGGACCTCTTCATCCCGACGCTGACGTTCGCGCAGGAAGAGCTGGAGCGGAAGCGGATCTCGACGGCGAACGACCACTTCATCAAGGACGTCATCCGTGAGCTGATCATCCGCTACGGCGACCGCAACGCGGGGACGCCCGATCCGCTACGCCACATCGTCGCCGTCTCGGTCGCTGGCGAGCGCCTCTCCCTCGGCACGCTGATGCTGACGCAGATCCTGCGGACGGAGAGCTACTCGGCCGACTACTTCACCGATCTGCCGAACGAAGAGCTGATCGCGTTCATCGGCGAGGTGAAGCCGGAGGCGATCTTCGTCTCGTGCGCGAACATGGACCACCTCGACGCCGGCTACGAGCTCCTCCAGGCGCTCGCCGCCCATTTCCCCGACCTCCTCATCGTCGCCGGCGGCTCCGCCTTCGCGAAGGACCGCGAACGCACCGTCGCCGCCGGCGCCACCTTCGTCCCGACCACGCTCGCCGAGGCGAAGGAAGACTTCCTGACGCGGCACAAAGGGTCGCGGAAGAAAAGCGGCCGCTCGCTGACGTTCAGCGGGACGCGGTTCAGGGTGCCGCCGCCGGCTTAGTCCTCGGTCCTCGGTCCTCAGTCCTCGGAGGGTAGGTTGGATCTGATCCGAGGACCGAGGACCGAGGACTTCACAAGGCATTCACAACTCTGCGTAACATGGCCAAATGAGGCGCGTTCTGATCGTCGACGACGATCCGAAGGTGTGCGAGACGTTGGATCGGTATCTCGCGCATGCGGGGTATGCGACGGCGACGGCGCTGGATGGGGCGAAGGCGTTGGAGGTGGCGCGGAGTTTTGCGCCGGACCTGGTGGTGCTCGATCTGATGTTGCCGGTGCTTGATGGCTTGGCGGTGTGCCGTGCGCTCAGAACGACGTCCTCGGTGCCGATCATCATGTTGACGGCGAAGTCGACGGAACGGGACAAGCTCGCGGGGCTCGAGCTCGGGGCGGATGACTATCTGACGAAGCCGTTCAGCCCGCGGGAGCTGGTGGCGCGGGTGGAGGCGGTGTTGCGGCGCCTGTCGAAGCATTGGCAGAAGCAGGAGCAGTCGCCGTGTATCGTGGCGGGGGCGTTGACGATCGATCCTTCGCGCTGCGAGGTGAAGGTGGGTGAGGCGTTGGTGACGGTGACCGCGACGGAGCTGCGTCTTTTGACGGCGCTCGCGCGAAATCCCGGCCGCGTCTATCGTCGCGACGAGCTGGCGCGACTCGCGCTCGGCGACGACTTCGACGGCCTCGATCGCACGATCGACGCGCACATCAAGAATCTGCGGCGCAAGGTCGGCGCGGAGCGGATCGCGACGGTCTTCGGGATCGGCTACAAGCTGGTGGCGTGATGCGGGCGCGCCTCATCGGGATGGTGGTCGCGTTGCTCGCGGTGACACTCGGCGCGGTCGCGATCATCTCGACGCGGGTGGCGCATGGGGAGATCCACAAGCTCGAGTTCCACCGTCTGCTGCCGCAGGGCGCTCAGCCGCCGAGGGTCATCATTTTTCGTACGAACGAGAACACTTCGTCGACGACCGCA
Source organism: Thermoanaerobaculia bacterium (assembly GCA_036003305.1). Lineage (GTDB taxonomy): Bacteria > Acidobacteriota > Thermoanaerobaculia > Gp7-AA8 > Gp7-AA8 > DASXHZ01. Next base: position 891 of record DASYSN010000119.1, on the reverse strand, counting down.
CTCGATCGCTCGTTCTTCTTCATCTTTGCGGGCGCGACGATCTTCGGCGTGCTGATGGCGCTCCTGGTCGCGCGGTGGATCAGCGTGCCGGTCGAGCGGCTGACGGCGGCGGCGCGGCGGATGGAAGGGGGCGACCTGACGGTGCGCGTCGAACCGTCGGGCGGCGCGGAGCTCGAGGGGCTCGCGGAGAGCTTCAACGCGATGGCGGCGGCCATCGATCGCAACGAGGAGGTGCGCCGGCGGATGGTGACCGACGTCGCGCACGAGCTGCGCGCGCCGCTGACGAACCTCCGCTGCGAGCTCGAGTCGATCCAGGACGGGTTGACGGAGGCGTCTGCGGAACGGGTTGCGTCGCTGCACGACGAGGTGATGCACCTCTCCGCGCTCGTCGAAGACCTCCAGGACCTCTCGCTCGCCGACGCCGGCAAGCTGGAGATCGACGCGCAGCGCGTGAATGTGGCGGAGGTGCTCAGGCGCGTCCGCGGAGCCAGCGTTGCCTTCGAAGGCAGCGACGAAGTCACCGCCGTTGCCGACGCACGGCGTGTCCTCCAGATCGTGACGAATCTCGTATCCAACGCGATTGCGGCGCATGCGACGGAGATCCGCGTCGCGTGGGAAGTCGCCGATTCCGAGGTCGTCATCCGCGTGATCGACAACGGCATCGGCATCGCGGCGGATCAATTTCCGCACATCTTCGACCGCTTCTATCGCGTCGATCCGTCGCGCTCGCGCGCGACGGGCGGCGCGGGTCTCGGCCTCTCGATCGTGAAGCAGCTCGTCCTCGCGCACGGCGGCCGGGTATCGGCCGAGAGCACCCCCGGCGCGGGGACGACGGTGGCGTTCACGCTGCCTTCGCCCCCCGTCTGTCATCCTGAGCCGGCGTAGCGCGGC
>DASYSN010000118.1:0-14015 GCA_036003305.1 Thermoanaerobaculia bacterium | reverse complement strand
TTGAGAACCGGGCTGTGGAAGCTGAGGAAAACGACTCCGTCGTTTCCCTCAGCTCCACAACCCCCGCTACTGACCAAACTCGCGAGGAGAACTGACCGGAGATCACCAGCCGATTTTGCAGAACTTGACAGACACAACTGTGTGTCGGCCGTGCCGCTCGATGTATATACGCTCCCGCCGTGGAGCGTCACGCGCGCGTCTCGGAGCGTTACGCGTCCAGCTCGGAGCGTCACGCGCGCGTCTCGGAGCGTCACCCGTGCGTCCCGGAGCGTCACGCATGCGTCTCGAGGAGTCGCGCGCCGCGCTTGAACCGTCGCCGCCGCAACACCAAGCGTCACGGTCGACGCACGAAGCGTCACGACCGCGACATCGAACGCCTCCGTCGCGATAGCGGGCCTCCGCGCCCCGGCATCAAGCGTCGCGCTCGGCGATCGAACGTCTCAAGGAGATAACGGGGATTCCGAAGAAAGCGCCTTCCTCATCTCGTTCGCGTGGCGCCGCGTGTCGATTATCGATGCCGGCGCTTGCGCTACTTCTGAGGCGGCGGCGGCATAGAGCATGCTCGCCAACGAAAAGCAGCGGCGGACCACGCCGCTCGTAGCGATAGCGTACGCGGGCCGAAGGCCGCGTCAATCGCCCTGACAGTGAGTTCCCCGGAGACGGCGGCGAGCCTCGTGAGACGTTTGCGAAACGCGCTGCCGGAGTCGTCGAGAACGATCCACCATTTTTCCAGGGTCGCCTGCGCATGACTCTCCTCTGGCTCGGTTAGGAAGTAGGCGGCAAACAGGCAGGCTAGGCCCAGCAACGAGGATGCTGCGGAGCCTGTCGCGATCAGAAATCTCATGTCCGGATGAAGACTACTTCTCGATCGACGGGAAGCTGCAGTTATCGACTCCCCACGCCCAGAGCTCACGAAACCCCGCGAGTGACGCCTTCGAGGCAAATCGAAGATCACCGTTCTTGATCTCTACGTAGCCGCCAGGGGAGGCTTGCCACATCGCACGCGCAGCGCGTTCCGCATTGGGCCACGCTGTGAGCAGGCCGCTACCGTAGTTCGTGGGTTCGGGCTCGTCGAACAGTACTGAACCGTCGGCTGCCGTCACCACGATGCTCCTTCTGCCGCCGATATCTACGCCGCCGTTGCCGACACCCCAGACCCCACCTTTCATGCCCGCTATCTCATTGACCTCGCCGACCGTGATCTGGCAACCGCCGCCGAACTTCGTGGCGGTGCGCTTGAGCTTCAGGTTCTCGTTTCCCACGACGGTGACGGCGGCGTAGCCATCGTTGTCTTTCGAGTCGTACACGTCGAGCTGCATCTTGCCGCTGCCCGGCGCCTGTGAGTATTTCGCGAGAATCGCCCCCGTCTTCGCATCGAACAACCAGATGTCGGAGAGATTCATCCGCAGAACAAACTCTTCGTCCAGAATCTCGTTCGGTGAGTCGATCGTTGCCTGGACGTAGAACGCGCCGTTGTACGGATGGCCGCTTTTCGGCGGTTCTTGCTTCCCACTGATCGTTCCGATTGCCAGCGCTCGAACATTTGATTTCAGCGCTGGCGCGTCGGCGCGCGGGACCTTCAAGGGAAAGGTGATGCCGCCCGAGAACGGTCCGATCGTCGGAACGATCGCGAAAGTCTCCAGTGTCGAGGAGGTCACGAGCGTTTTCGCGCCGAACGCATTCGACGCCTCGTACTTCCGCTGCGAGGTCGCACGCTTCTCGATCGTGTATTCCTTTTCGCGTTCGTGCTCGTCTTCGGCTATCCGGAAATCGGTCGTCTGGACCGCGACATTCAACACCTCGTCATCCGCGTTGTACGTCGATGCCGGATCGAGAACAAACGCATACAGGCCTTCCATACTCCGTTTCGATCGCGCCTGATATTCGGCCGTCGTTTCGAATTCGCCTTTCGGCGCCACGACGACAGCGGTTTCGTACGTCCGTCGAAATGAGTGACCGCGATAGCCGGCCGCAAGCGCCTCGACGGTCGGATCGAACGGCTTCGTGTCGTACGGCACGGCCGCGGCGGTCTTGCCTGCGGACGCCGATGTCGCCTTCTTCGTTGCGGCCGGCTTTTTCGCCGGAGCCGGCGTTGCGGCCAGGCAGTACGGCGCGCTGATGATCGACACGAGCGCCACGGCAGTTACGTGTTTCATGAAGTCAGTAGATTACCGGCAGGCAGCGCTCGGTTCAATCCGCCATGCAGATGACTCCGATCCGCGTCTCTTTCAGACTCATATCCGTCGCCTTTCCATCAATGGGTAGGAAATTGGCGTCTGCTGCTACTCCTCCTCTGAAGGAGGACGTGTCAGTTGGTGGAAGGCTTCCGATCGCCGCTGGAAAGGATCTTCGCGATCTTCGGCCTCAAGCCGATGCAGGTGGCGGCCACCGCGCAGGAGATCGCGCGGCGGCTCGGCTTCCCTGAAGGGATCAGCAGACAGCAACTGCTGCGGATGCGTGTCGGAAAGGCACGGGCGACCGAAGGGAAGATCTTCCTGCTCGTCGCCGCCATCCGGGAGCTCACGGGATACGCGGTCCGCGCGAGTGGTCTGTTCCAGCTCGAGCCCTTGCTGGCGGAGGGCATGCCTTACCTCAATCCGGTATCCTCGCCTCGTCCCAGGGGGCTCACCCTGCCACAGTCGACTCCTCCAACCGGCGAGACCGAATTCGAGGCGCTGTACCTCGAATACGGCGTCCTGCTGCGCACGATCGCGATGCGTCGCTTCCGTGTACCGCCCGACGACGCCGAGGCGCTGGTCCACGATACGTTCATCGCGTATCTGGAGCGACATACGGTCATCCGCGAGGTGAAGCCTTGGCTGATGGGGTGCGTCGGCAACGCCTGCAAGCACTACTGGCGCGATCGGAAGCGCGAGGCGCCGATGCCGGAGACGATCGAGGAGACGCCTGCCGGAGGCGACGATGCCGACGAGTGGGCGTGGCGCATTTCGGTCGGCGCTGTCGTCGCGCGCCTCGGCGAGAAGTGCCGCGAGACGCTCCGCGGGTACTACTGGCGCGAAGAGTCGAAGGAGCGCATCGCGGAGAACCTCGCGACGTCGCCCGGCTACGTGCGTCAGCTCCTCGTGTCGTGCCGCCGCCGCGTGAAAGAAATGCTCCAGGGAACTCGAAGGGGAGACCGATGAACCACCTCGATGACAATGTGCTGAGCGGCTACGCGCTCGACGGCAAAGGCACTCCCGAGGTCGAGACGCACATCGAGGAGTGCGAGATCTGCCGCGACGCCTCGCCGTCTTTCGCGAGATCGACAAGGCGCTGCGCGGCCGCGAGACGTGGACGACCGTCGACCAGGCGCGGTCGCAGAACTCACGTCTCGCCGAGGTGCTGTCGTATCGCCGGCGCATCGAAGCGGAGGAACGCGATGCGCGCACGTTCCTGGCGCGCGTCCTCGTCTCTCCACTGAAGTTCCGCAATGCTGCGATCGCCGAGAAGGCGAAGCTGCACACGGAAGGGATGGTCCGCGTCCCTCTGCGCCGAGGCGAACAGCCGGCACGAGCAGCGCCCGAAGTTCAGCGAGCAGATCGCCGCCGTCGCATACGAGGTGGCGACGAAGCTCACTGGTATTCATCAGCGGCAGCAGCACAATCTGATGGGCCTCGCGCTACGGGAGCACGCGAACGCGCTGCGCTACCTCGGCCGGTTCAAAGACGCGTTGAAGTTGCTCGATTTCGCGGAGAAGCTGTTCGCGGGAACGCCGGGCGCGGATCCGTTTGACTTGGCGGTGGTGCGGTACATAAGAGCCGGCGTCTTTCAGGAGTCCGATCGTCTCGAGGATGCGACTCGGCTCGCTCGTGAGGTGGCGATCGTATTCCGTGAATATGGCGATGTATCACGCGAATTGTCCGCAGTGATGATCGAGGCTTGCTGTCTGGTCTATAGCGGACAACCAGCACCAGCAGCCGAGTCGTTCGAGCACGCAATTACCATCTGCCGAACGACGGGCAATGCTCAAATGCTAGCTCGCGCCCTGGGCAATTGCGGTGCAGCCTTGAGGGATCTCGGGCAGTTCGACCGCGCCGAACGCTATTGCATCGAGGCGATTACGCTCTACGAAGAGTTCCAGATGCAGACGGAGAAGACTCGTGCGGAATGGGTGCTCGCGATGATTCTCCTGTCTCGCGGCGAATACCTCGAGAGTGCTCGACGCCTCGCTTTGGTGCGAACCGAGCTCGCAAACCTCGGACTGACAAACGACGCGACGATAGCGACCCTCATGTGGGCAGAAGCACGCCTCGCAGCGGATCGGCCCTCGGGTGTCGCCGACGCGTGCCGCGGCCTCATCGTGACGTTCGACAGCGAAGAAATGCATCGATACGCGATGCGAGCGCTTGCAGTGTTGAACGAGGCCATTCGTGAGGGCCGCGGTACATCGGAGTTGGTGCGTGAAGTACGTGTGTACCTGGAGCAATTACCGAAAACGCCTCCGCACCCATTCGCCGCCAGCCACTAATCCAAGGTCGCAGCTCACAAAACACCCGCGAAGTGGCACCTCTCCCTGAAGAGGGCGCCCTCCTCATCACTTCGTCGGCCGTCGTCGGTCGACGCGAGGAGGGTCTATGCAGGCAGGTCGCATTTCGGTCGTCGTGTGTCTCTTGCTGTCGCTCATGCTGGGCGCAGCGGCTATCGCCGCGCCGAGCCAAGAAGACGGAAGGCAAGCACCCCAACGGGTTAGAAAATCCGAGAAACCGGCCAACCCCTGGCTACGTGGAATCGTCACGATTCTCGACGACCTTCAGGGCTGGCTCTCGATCCCCCCGGGTTGAGCCTCTGTGTGTGGCGCCGGCAATCCTGCCGGCGCCGTTCGCCGGGCAGAGGTCCAGTCACTTATCGGCCGACGCCCTCGACGTCCCGAGGGAGTGGACGGCTGCGCGGGCCATTCGGTCACCGAACGGATCGCGACTCGCAAATGAGTCAAAACGCGATTTTGTGCGTCATATCGTTGACGGTCGGCCTTGATACAGCTTATCTTCCGTCCATCCGCCGTTCCCTTCAGTAAAGGACAATCCGAGGTGCAGAGAATGAGCTCACGCCGCGCGGCGTTCATCGTGATGACAATCCTCCTTCTCGTCTTTGCGTACGATGCGTCGGCCCAGCTCACGGTGACGCTGGGCGCGGATAACAGCACGATCTATTACTCGGTCAGCAGCGTGACGCCGCCCGATACCTCTTATTGCGTCACGGCAATTGTCATCGACGGCGTGAGGGCCGGCGCCACCGGGAACGCGCCACCGTGCGCCATGACGCCTGCGATCAGCGGTTTTCTAACCTGTCACACTTTGGGGCCGCACACGATCAGCGCGGAGGCGTACAACCCAAGTCTTCAGTATTTTCAAATCGGGCAACCGCAAACCGTCGTGGTGAGTGCGGTGCCGTCGTTCTGCAATAATCTTCTCGGGGGACACCTCAACTTCGATATCAACGACAACGTTCCGGCGTCCGATCGAGAGGTACTCCTGTCGAACACGCACGTCGGGCCGGACGGCATCCCCGATACGCCGTATCCCCACTACCAAGCTTTCCTGGCGAAGGACAAGCAGATCCCGGTCGACCTCCGGATCATTTACAACGGCGCCCAGACATCGGGCATCACCGTCACGATGAGCGTCATCGATCCGCCTGATCCGGCGCCGTACGTTGCAGGTGGCTCGGGGACCTCGCTCCCTCCTGCTTGCCTCTCCCTTTCCCATTCCAACGATAACATCGGACCGCTCGCGAAGCTGACGGGCGCCGATGTCACGGACAACGCGAACGGCACCTACACCGTCACGTCGGGAGCGAACGGTGCGATCGAGACAGTCCTGCAATTGGACAACGCCGCCGTCGCGGGAGATAACTACCGGGTGACGGCGACCGCGACCTTTCCGGACGGCTCCGTCGTGACGGCGAACTCAGGCGTCATCACGGCTTGGAAGAGGGTCTTTCTCGAAAAACGTGCGATGTTCAGGCGGGGCGTGACTCTGGCGAGTGATGCACCCATCGGCGTGACGCATATCACGATTCCAAACGCGCCGATCAGCTCGCGAGCAGGAACGAAGAGGGAGTACTTCGCAAACGGTAACTACGTCATGCTGCTCCATGCGCCGGGGTTTGGGACCACCAAGACTCCGGGCAGCTTCTACAGCAACATCTATCAAGTCGCTGCCAAGCCGCATGCCTTCACGGTCAAAGCGCCGTGGCCCACGCCCGCGACAGGAACGGTCCAGATCTCCGGCACGACAGTCGTCGGCACGGGCACTCACTTCAATAGTCAAGTCAACGTGGATGACGTGATCGACGTCCCAAACACGGTCGGCGGCACCGACTCCCGCGTAGTCGTGAGCATCGCCGACAATACGCACCTGACCGTGAACTTCCCATTCACATTCTCAGCATCGAATCTCTCCTTCTTCGTTGGCGACCCCAAGCTTATCGTCGGTAATGCGTACTTTCGGCTAACGCTCGACCGCAAGCTGACAGAGGCTTACGTCTGCGAGCCGTTGGCGCCGGATACATCAGGTGACATCACTCTCAACGACGGCGTGGCGAGAGTAGGCTCCAACATCATGCCAGTATCTGCGGCCGATTATTTCGATGTCACGGATACCTCTGCGTTGACAGGCGGCGCGGAAGCACAATGGACCAATCCGTTCCCGGCATCGTTCACGGAATACGTGATTCTCCCAGCAGCCGGCTTGCCTCTCCCGCACGAAATACTCACAAATGTCATCGCTACCCAGCGATTCATCGACAAGTGGTTCACATTCCCTGTAGCCATCCAATCAGGGTTGGACCCGATGCGGATCGGGTCGTACAAGTATCCATCGCCGCCGAACCAGCAAGCTCTCCTGGTCGCCGATTGCGATGAGCAGGACGTATCGAACTCGGGCGCGGACGGCTTCCTTTCCGACCAAATCCCGAGCGAGCGCGCTTCAATTCTCGACCGCGCGACCGTTGAGCATGACGTCAGTGTCTCGGGGAACCCACTCAGCGGTGCTAACGTAGATACGGTGCTGCGCAGAACGACGGTTCACGAGCTCACGCACCAGTGGTGGCCGAACGGCATGCTATTTGGAGCGAATGCGTTCGACCATTGCCACGAAGTAGCGTATGACAGCCAGGCTCCTTACCCGCCAAGTGGCACGCCACCGCCGGGGTTGCGATTCTGCCTAATGTCAAATCCGGACGGCGGCCCGATGATGCCCGACCCGTCAAATCCGAGTCTCTTCGACATCAACATGGTCGAGTATTACTACCGTTACGCGTACACCTCCTATCACGCAATCGAGATCGGTCCAGCGACTGCACCGACTTGCCATTCGGAGTATCTTGCCATCCGTCAGAAAGCCGATCCGTGGACACCTTGAGCACGAAGGAAATGAGCATGCGTCTTTATACGGCATCGATGTTCGCGCTGGTTCTTCTGATGTTTGGTGCCCGCGAGGTGAACGCCGCAGGGCAAGCTGCACCACGAATCTCTCCTCTGACCGCCACTTTGGTAGTCCCCGATTCCACCTTGCTTCCGGGCGTGCCCTTCGATATGTGGGTCACCGTCTCGAACCCGTCCGATGCTTCAGTCGGCCTCGGGTTGTGCGCGGATCTGCTCGTGAAACCCGAACGGAGTGAGCCTTACACAGTTCGGTTCGGCGGTGAACGTGGAAGATATCCGACGTTGCTGCCCGAGCGGACATGGTCGGACGGTCGTGAGACGTACATTGTCCTCCGGCCGCACGAGGCGAAAACGCTCACAGTGCCCGTTGAGCCCGGGCTCGAGGGGCCCGCTTACTTTCGAGATGCCCGCCTCAGCCCTCCCGGCAAGTATGAGATTGCTTTGCAGTTGGGTTATTGCTGGGGAATGGCAACGCCTCAAACAGCCCTGTTACCCCCAGAGTTTCTCGGACCCGTGACCACAAATGAAGTAGTCATCACTCGCATCGAACCAACCGGCGACGACGCCAAGGTGTGGAAGCGGATGCAGGAGTTGACCCATGGGAATTGGGTGCCTGCTCAATGGGAGGTGTCACCGGCGGGTCAAACTGTTGCCAATGAGGTAGAGGCGAATTACCGGGATTCGAACTACTTTCCATATGTCACCGCCGCGACGATGATCGGGAGCGCCAGCGAGAGCAACATAGCCCGATTCCTGGACACCATAGAGCGTTTTCCCAACTCTCCCATTATCGATCTCGTCCACATCGCAGCGCGGGCCGTCCTGGCTGGAAACTGCGGGCTGAAGACGGAGCGTGCCAAGCTTTGCGAGCGGGAAACGGACTACCTAGCTCACAGCACAAAACCGACCACGCGAATCATCGCCTTCGGTCGCGAAGATCTTCCCAAGGATGCGTGCCCGCCGGAGATCGAGTGTGACAACTAGCTGGAGTGTGCCCTAGAAGGTGCCCACGCATGCGCCTATCCGCGGCCGCTGTTCTACGGCTAGCCGGCGTCATGATCGTGCCTTTCGTGCTCGTCGGCGTGACGGCGCTTGCTGAGGAGCCCCGCCAAGTGCCCATCCGCGTCGAACCACCCCAACCGGTGATGGCCTTGACGCTTGTTGCGGGCGGAGTGAATGTTTCTGTGCCGGTTCGGAATGGCAAGGCGCTCGTGCCAGCCGATCTGCCACTACCTTGGACGGTCGCGATGTCGCGGTTCGAGGGGCCTCCGTTCACCGCCGATGACTTGCGTGCCGGTCATCCGCTCACGGTGAGAGAGCTGGGGGTGATGACCGGCGAAACAACGGAGGCGGGACGGGCCCCGATGCAGGCTTTTTCGCTCCTCATGAAACGCACAATGACCGAAGCGGTGGATGAGCGAAGGTTCGAAGCCACGGCCGGGCGCTTCGAAGCACGCGTCGCGGCAGGGACCTACTCGATCGCGGTCCACGGCGACACCTGCGCAACGCGAGTTCGGGCCGGTGTCGTCATTCGCCCCGGTGTCACGACGGATGTTCAGAAGCTTCCCTGTGAGACGACGTCGCCCGTATCGTTCCGCGTCGTCGATGCCAGGACGAAGACGCCGGTGGCCGGCGCCAAGGTCGTATGGGATCCGGTACCGGTCTTCAACGCCGGAGATTCACGAGTCCTTTTCAGCCGGCGCTGGAGCACGGTCACCGACAAGCGAGGCGTCGCGGCACTCCGCGTCGGGCCGATGCCGATTCCTGTCCGGTGGCGCGTCGAAGCGCCGGGCTACGCGGTCGAGGAATCCTCGACGGCGGAGCTGCACGAGGCCACGACCGCAACGCTTCGCGACGTAGCGCTTCGTGTAAGGACCGCGCTCCACGTCCGGGTGCATCTGCCCGAGGAGGCCGACGCGCTGCGCGGCGGCTACTTGATCTTCGGCGAGCCGGAGGGCGATCGCTCCCGACGTTACCGTGACCGCCAGCGTTTCCCCCTTCGCGACGAGGTCACGATCGAGTTGAGCTCGTACGGCGATCGGCGTCTGTCGATCGCCGATCGCAACGGGCGTGTGCTCTTCTACCAGAACATCACTGCCGATCCCGCGAACAAGGCCGTCGATCTTTATCCGCGCCCGGTCGAAATACGCGGGCGCGTGACGCGGGCGGGCGGCGAGAGCGTCGCGAAGGCGACAATCATCAACAGTGACCCACAAAATGCGCGCGTGGTTCTCGCGCAGGCGGTCACCGAAACGGACGGCTCCTATTCGATGAAGACATGGCAGCGCGGCGAACTGCTCGTCTACGTGATCCCGCCGCCCGTGGCGGGGAATGAAGACGGAGGAGCCGGCAAGCGTGTACGCACTGGAGACGAGCCGTCTTACGAGGTGAACTTCGAGATCGCAGGCGGCGGCGCTTCGGTGACTGTCGTCGATGCGGCGACAAGTGCGCCGGTCCCGTCACGGATCGCGGCGAAAATCGGGGATGAGCAGACCGGACGGTTACGGCTGGAGCACACCGCTACCGACGAAAACGGGAAGCTGACATTCAGCGATTGGCCGAATGGCGAGGCGCAATTGGACATCTCGGCCGGCGGCTACCGCTCGGCTCATGTCACGTTACCGATTCGCGCCGGCGCGGAGCATGCGGAAACCGTGCGGCTCGAGAAGAGCCGCGGGATTTCCGGCCGTGTCGTCGGCCCGGCCGGGCTGCCGGTCGCGCATGCCGCCGTCACAGCCGTCTATGACGAAGAGGTAGGAGTGATGGCGCGGTTCGAGACGATGACCGACGGCGACGGTCATTTCAAATTCGACTCACCGCCCGATCCCGGCACATTGTTCTACGTCGTAGCGTCCGGATATGCGCTGTCGGTTGTGACGCTCGACGATACGCGCGAAAACGTCGTTGCTCTCGCTGCGCCCGGGCGAGCCATCGCTTATCTCACCGTGAATGACGCGCCTCCGGCGAAGATCTATCGAGTCGTGGCGGCCCCGCGTGGGGAGTCGCTCATCCCGATCGGCGTGCTGCATGACCTGGCCGAGGCGAATGGAATGGAGGAGTACCAACTCCTCGGCAGCCATCACGACGGCTCCCTTGTCCTGCCGGAGTTTCTCTCCCCGGGCGTCTACGATTTCTTCATCACGCGAAAAGCCGAGAAGACCTTCGTCTACGATCGCGCCGGCAGTCTCGTCTTGCCCTTGTCGCGACCGGCCGTGTTGAACGTCAAGCTGGCGGAGTGAGTAGGGGGCTTCCCGGGCCTTCGTGTGATCCAGCAGCTTCGCGCTTCGGGGTAGCGAATCCACCACGACAGGCACTCCTCAAACGAGGAGACCATCCATCGTGAAACGAACCCTTCCATTCGTCGCTCTCGTCATCGTTGTGAGCATTCCATCCGCCGAGGCTCGCACTCGTGCGGTCAAACACCCGTGCAAGGTACCGACGGTGACGATTACGTCGTCATCGTCCGCTGTCTGCGCGAACGAGTCGGTACGGTTGTCGTGGACGGCGTCGGATCCTAGCGCGATCGTGTCGATCGACGGCGTGGGATCGAATCTGTCGTACGTTGGCAGTGCGGTCGTGCCGATCCCGCAGGCGACGACGTTCAATGCGACCGCCAAGAGTGCTTGCGGTGGAGGTTCGCAGCCTGCGAGTGTCTCGGTGGAGTTGCGGCCGCAGCCGTCGGGAAGCATTTCGTCGCCAGGGTCGACGACGCAAGGGTCGAACGTCAGCGTCTTCATCAGCACGCTGAACGCCGCTTCATGGTCGCTCACTTCGTCGCTCGGGAACGGACTCGATCCTGCCTCGGGAACCGGCGACGGCGACTTTTCGGCGAGTTATTACGCGTACGTCAGCGGGACTGACACGCTGCAACTGAAGGTCAGCGGTCTGTGCGGCAGCACAAACACATTCCAGTCGTACTACCGCACCATGTCGGTGTCGCCCTATACGCCGACGCCCACGCCCACGCCGACACCCACGCCGACGCCGACACCCACGCCGACACCCACGCCGACGCCCACGCCGACCCCACAGCCGTCCGGGTTCTTGCGGTGCTGTGACGGCACGCTTTCGCCCACCTGCACGAGCTGCGCGAACAAGCAGGGCTGCTGCTCTCACCATGGAGGCGTCTGCGGCTGCTGACGCACCTCACCCCCCGCCCAACACCTCCCGCACCGTCCGGATCAACAGGGTCGTCGGGATCGGTTTTTCGAGGTAGCGGGCGTCGTTGGGGATGATGGGGTCGCCGGCGACGGCTTGGTGGTTGGCGTAGCCGGACATGAAGACGACCTTGATGCCGGGGCGCTCGGTAACGACGATCCGGGCGAGCTCGTGACCGTCGATGCCGGGCATGATCATGTCGGTCAAGAGGAGGTCGATGGTCTCGCCGGTCGACCGGCTGATCTCGAGCGCGTCGGCGGCCGCGCGCGCGTCGAGAACCTTGTAGCCATGCTCCTCCAGGGCCTCGCGGACAATCGTATTGAGCAGCGGCTCGTCTTCGACGAGGAGGATCGTTCCGGTGCCGCGCGGCGCCGCAGTCTCCTCCACGACGACTTCGCCCGTGGCCTCGGCGTGATCGCGGGGGAGGAAGATCTTGAACGTCGTGCCGATTCCCTCTTCGCTGTACATCCACGTCCGGCCGCCGGTCTGTTCGACGATCCCGCGTACGACGGCGAGGCCGAGCCCCGTTCCGCGCCCGCTTCCTTTCGTCGTGAAGAACGGGTCGAAAACGCGGTCCTGGAGCTCTTTCGGGATGCCCGTGCCGGTGTCGGAGACGACGAGGGCCACGTAGTCGCCGGGGCGCAATCCGATGTGCAGGCGTGCGTAGCTCGAGTCGATCGGCACGTTGCGCGTCTCGATGAGCAGCGTCCCGCCGTTGGGCATGGCGTCACGCGCGTTGATGGCGAGGTTCATCAGCACCTGGGTGAGCTTCGTGGCATCCGCGTTGACGGACCAGAGCCGCTCTTCGAGCTCGGTGCGGATCACGATGTTTTCGCCGAGGGTCTGGCCGAGGAGCTGCACGGCGGTGCGGACGATGCCGTTGATGTCGAGGATCTCCGGCTCGAGGACCTGCTGCCTCGCGGCGGCAAGGAGTTGCTGGGTGAGGTCGCGGTTTCGCTTCGCCGCCGCCTGGATGTCGCGGATCCACTGCCGCTCCCGCTCGGACGGAACGGAGCGGAGGAGGAGCTCGCAGCGCGCGAAGACGACCATCAGCATGTTGTTGAAGTCGTGCGCCACGCCGCCGGCGAGGTGGCCGAGCGACTCGAGCCGCTGCGCCTGGACGAGCTGCGTCTCCAGGCTCCGTTTCTCGGTCTCGTCGCGGATGACGCAGGCGTAGCCGACGAATTCGCCGTGACGGTCGTGGATGGTGGAGCAGTGGATGTGGGGGTGGAACCGCCTGCCGCCTTTGGTGATCGCGACGTCGTCCCACTCGGCGGAGCCGCGCTCGCGCACTTTGGTGAGCCGGCGGACGAGGTCCTGCGCTACGAGCGCACTCTCGAGACGGAGGAGGGTCAGGCTCTCGCCGAGAGCCTCCGCTTTCGAATAGCCGGTCATCTCTTCGGCCGCCGGGTTCCAGCTCGTGATGCGGCCGTCGCGATCGAGGAGAAATAATGCGTACTCACGGATGGCGTTGACGAGGAGACGGAAGCGCTCTTCACTCTTCCAGAGCGCGTCGAGCGCCTGATCGCGCGCCGTGCGCTCGTCGCGCGCGCGGTTCAGCGCGATCTCGATCGTCCGGTGCAGGACGCGCTCGTCGAACGGTTTGACGAGGTAGCCGTAAGGCGACGCCTCCTTCGCCCGCTGGACGGTGTCCGAATCGCCGTGCGCGGTGAGGAAGATGACCGGGATCCCGGAGTCGCGGTAGATGATCGTGCCCGCCTGGATGCCGTCGATCGGCCCCTTCAGGCGGATGTCCATCAAAACCAGGGTGGGGTCGTTTTTCGACGCGAGCTCGATCGCCGCCGTGCCGGTGTGTGCGGTTCCGGCGACCGTGTATCCGAGCCGCTGTAATGTGGCGGCAAGGTCCATCGCGACGATCGCTTCGTCTTCAACGATCAGGATGCGCGGCGGCGGCATTCGCTCCTCGTTTCCGATGAAAAACGACGCCGAACTCGGTACCGTTGTTCCGTCTCCTCACGTCGATCGTTCCGTCGATCTGCTGCACCAGTCCCTGTATTAGCTGCAGGCCGAGCGTTCCCGCTGCCTCCATGCGGAAGCCGGCCGGAAGGCCCACCCCGTCATCTTGTACGGTGAGAGAGATGGCGCCGTCGTCGCGTTCGGCCAGCCGGATGTCGATTCTCCCGGCGCGGTCGTCGGGAAACGCGTGTTTCAGCGCGTTCGACAGCAGCTCGTTGACGATGAGTCCGCACGGAACGGCGTCGTCGATCTCGAGATAGATGTCGCCTCCCGTGACGTCGATCGCGACCTTCTCGGGTGTGATCGCCGACGAGCGGTAGAGAAGGTCCGCGAGGGAGCGAAGGTAGTCGGCGATGTCGATGCGCGCGAGGTTGGTCGATCGGTACAGCTTCTCGTGGACGAGCGCCATCGATCGGATGCGGTTCTCGGTTTCGCGGAAGATCTCCCGTACGCCGGCGTCGGTGATCGCCGCCGCCTGCAGCCGGAGCAGGCTCGA
>DASYSN010000117.1:0-2383 GCA_036003305.1 Thermoanaerobaculia bacterium | reverse complement strand
CGCGGCGATCGCTGCCGCCATCATCGCGGGCGGCATCATCGGGATCGTCAACGGCGTCGCAATCACGACTCTCCGCGTCGTTCCGTTCATCGCCACCCTCGGCATGCTCGGCATCGCGCGCGGCGCCGCGAAGTGGATCGCTGATCAGCAGACCGTCAACGCGCCGGCGACGTGGATCAACGAGCTTGCCGTCACCTTCCCATCGCGGCCGTGGATGCTCTTCGCTCCCGGCGTCTGGCTCACGGTCCTCCTCGCGATCGTGATGACGCTCGTCCTCCGCAACACCATCTTCGGCCGCCGCGTCTTCGCCCTCGGCTCGAACGAAGCGGCCGCGCGCGCGGTCGGCATCCGCGTCGACCGTCTCAAGATCCGGATCTACAGCTTCGCGGGACTCTTCTTCGGCCTCGCCGGCGTGGCGCAGATGTCGCGGCTGCGTCAGGGCGATCCGACCGTCGCCGTCGGCGTGGAGCTCGACGTCATCGCCGCCGTCGTCATCGGCGGCGGGAGCCTCAACGGCGGCGAAGGGAGCATCGGCGGCGCCATGGTCGGCGCCCTCATCATGGCCTTCCTCCGCAACGGCTGCCAGCAGATGGGATGGCCGAACTACGTCCAGGAGATCATCATCGGCGCCGTCATCGTACTCGCCGTGGCAGCCGACCGCTATCGCGTATCACGACAGGAAACGTAAATGACCATCGCACTCGCACTCGCCCTCAAACTCGTGATCGATCACAACACCGGCGCGGCGGCGACGTCGAAGTTCCAATTCGAGCACGTCGCGTCGCCGGCGAAGACCTCCGCAAACGTCGCAGTCATCGCCGGAACGCCCGACCGCGGAAGCGCCGACGTGAGCGCTCTCGTCGACGGCCTCACGCCGACGATCGAGGACGAGCCGGGCGCGAACCTCTTCTGCGCCGCGAACACCTGGGGCGGCCGCATCCGCTTCGACCTCGGCGCCATCAAAGACGTCGCCGAGATCCGCAGCTACTCCTGGCATCCCGACAGCCGCGCGCCGCAGGTCTACTACGTCTACGGCAGCGACGGCACCAGCTCCGCGTTCGATCCCGCGCCCGGAACCAAGAAAGACCTAGCCTCCTGCGGCTGGAAACAGATCGCCTTCGTCGACACCCGCCCGAAGAGCGGCGACCCCGGCGGCCAATACGCCGTCAGCATCACCGACACCACCGGCCCCCTCGGCCGCTACCGCTACCTCCTTTTCGACGTCTTCGAAACCGAGAGCGACGACGTCTGGGGCAACACGTTCTACAGCGAGATCAACGTGGTGTGGACGAAGTAGCGCTACCGGTTCATCACCGAGAACAACTCCTCCCGCCCCGCCCGCAGCCGCTTCGCCTCTCCGATCGCGTACTCCGACTCGTCGCGCTCGAGGGCCTCGAGCATCTCGGTGACGGCGGCGTCGGTCGGCATGGCGGTGCGGTTCATGTCGGCGGTGCGGTGGGCGGAGCCGAGCTCGCTGGTGACGATCGGCGGGATCGTCTCGAACACCTTCACGTTCGTGTCGCGGAGCTGGAAGCGGAGCGACATCGTGATCGAGTGGAAGGCGGCTTTCGTCGCGCAGTAGACCGGCATCCGCGCGAGCGGGGCAAAGCCGAGGCCTGACGTGACGTTGATGACCGCGGCGTTCGGCTGTCGCTGGAGCAGCGGCAGGAACAGATTCGTCAATTGGATCGGCGCGAGGAGATTGATCGCGATCTCCTCCTCGGCGCGCTGCAGGTGCTCGGGATTCGTGAAGTCGACGAGATGCTGCACGCCGGCGTTGTTCACCAGCACATTCAAGCTCGGAAAGTGGCGCTCCACGAACCCGAGGAGATCTTCACGGTCGCGCGGATCGGCGACGTTCGCGACGCGCGCGTGCAGCGCGGGGTGCATCGTCTTCGCCTCCTCGAGGCGCTCGCGCCGCCGGCCGCAGATGATCACCTCATTGCCGCGCGCGAGAAGCTGCCGCGCGAGCTCCAGGCCGATGCCGGTCGCGCCGCCGGTAATGAGCACGGTGTTGTTTGAGAGGTTCATGGGGCGGTTAACCGACGCAGCGATGCGGGAAATCCGACTGCGAGGCCCTCCAAAGACAGAGGAGTCTTGGCGATGAAAACTCTATGTGCAATGACAATTTCGGCGATAGTCGTCCTGCTGACCACCACGCTTGCTGCACAAATAAAGACGGTTGAGCTACCGAAGCCGCCGAACGGCCCTCTCGGAGCTACGGCGATCGATCTCACTTTCCTCGCGAAAGACGCCAATGGCCAGAAGGTTCCGAACGCAGCACTCGTGATCGAGGTCGACGCCTCTACCGCGATCGGCACGGCCGGCGAAAAGACTCCAACCGGAAAAAAGATCAACGTCACGACGCTTTCCGACGGCACGG
>DASYSN010000116.1:0-5893 GCA_036003305.1 Thermoanaerobaculia bacterium | reverse complement strand
AGGACCGAGGACCGAGGACTCGTATACTCGCGAGTCGATGGCGCGACGCGCGATTCTGCTGCCGCTGATCTTCCTGCTCGTTGCGTCGCTCGAGTGCAGGCGCGCGGCGTCGGCGAGTGAAGATCCGTTCGACGTCGAGGGGCGCGAGGCGCTGATCGGGTATCTGCGGATCGACACGTCGAATCCGCCGGGCAACGAGACGGCCGGCGCGAGGTATCTGCAGCAGCTTTTGGCGCGCAACGGCATTCCGGCGCAGCTCGTCGGAAGCGATCCGCGGCGGCAGTCGGTGTACGCGCGGCTGCGCTCGGGCACGAACGAGAAGGCGCTGCTGCTGCTCAGCCACATCGACGTCGTTCCGGCCGCGGCGAATGAGTGGACGAAGCCGCCGTTCGCCGGACTGGTCGAGCAGGGCTACATCTGGGGCCGCGGAGCGCTCGACATCAAATCGCTCGGGATCGCCGAGGCGATGGCGATGATCGAGTTGAAACGGACGAACGCGCCGCTGATGCGCGACGTCGTCTTCCTGGCGACGGCGGACGAGGAGGCGGGCGGACAGCACGGAGCGAAGGAGCTGCTCGAGACGCGGCGCGAGCTGTTCGAGAACGTCGGCTTCGTGCTGAACGAGGGCGGCTACAACGAGACGGTCGTCGATCACGTCGCGTTCTGGGGCATCGAGGTGCAGCAGAAGGTACCGCTCTGGCTGCGGATTCATGCGAGCGGCGTCGGCGGCCACGCCGCGGCGCCGCCCGACGACGGCGGCAGCGTCGTGAAGCTCCTGCACGCGCTCGACGCCGTCGAGAAGATCGAGACGCCGTACCGCCTCACGCCGGACGTCGAGCGCTTCTTCCACGATGCCGGCGCGGCGCGGAAGGACGAGCGCGGCGAGGTGATGCGGAACATCGAGAACGAAGGCGCCGACCGGATCACGCGCGTGCTCACGCCCGCGTTCCGCGCGCTGCTCCGCGACACGATCGCGCTGACGCACGTGCAGGCGGGAACGTCGACGAACTCGATTCCCGCGAGCGCCGTGGCCGACGTCGACATCCGGCTGCTTCCCGACGAGAGGCACGAGGAGATGCTGCAACGCGTGCGCGACGCGGCAGGCGCGAATGGGAGCGTCGAGGTGCTCCTGACGAGCGATCCTGTACCGGCGACGAGCAGCGACACGGAGCTGTTCCGCCTCCTCGAGCAGAAGATGACGGCGGACGAGGCGGGGTCGCGCGTCGCGGCGATCGTCGGCGCCGGGACGACGGACAGCCGCTACTTCCGGTCGCGCGGCATCGTGGCGTACGGCTTCGCGCCGTTCAAAGTGAACTATTACGACGCCGGAACGATCCACGGAAACGACGAGCGGATCCGGACGCGGTTCTTCGCCGACGGGACGCGGCTGGTGCGGGCGGTGGTGGGCGGCTTCTGCGCGCGCGCGAAATGAGGCGCCACGGCATCGCGGCCGCCACGATCGTCCTCGCGGCGCTCGCCGTCTTCGGCCCGGCGCTGGCGCGCAGCGAGGTGTTCACGTTCCGCGATCATCTCGACTACTTCCAGCCGCTGCGCTGGTTCACGACCGAGCAGTTGCGCGCCGGCTCGCTGCCGCTCTGGAATCCGTACAACGCGTCGGGCGAGGCGTGGCTCGCGAATCCGCAGACGGCCGTCTTCTATCCACCCGCCTGGCTGTTTCTCGTGCTCCCGTTCCCGACGGCGTATGTCGCGTTCCTCTTCTTCCATGCGCTGCTCCTCGGCAGCGGCACGTATCTATGGTTCGTGCGCCGCGCTTCGGTCGCCGCGTCGCTCCTCGGCGCGGTCGCTTTGATGCTGAGCGGGCCGGTGCTGTCGCTGCTCGACGTGCAGAACAACTTCGCGACGTTTGCGTGGCTGCCGTGGGTGTTTTTGGTGGCCGGTGGCCGAAGGCCGGTGGCCGGAGCGGTGGTGTTGGCGATGTCGTTTCTCGCTGGCGAGCCGTTTCTGGCGGCGATTGCAGCGGTCTGTTTTGTCGCGATCAATCGCGATGTTCGGACGATCGCGCTCGCCGGCCTCGGCGCGCTCGGTCTCACGGCGGTGCAACTCTTTCCGTTCCTCGAGATGCTCGCGGGGAGCAACCGGATGGCGGGCTTCGATCCGACCGACGTGCTGCGCGGCTCGATGCCGTTGCGCGACTGGCTGCTGCTCGCGATTCCGCCGCGGCTGGCGCGATTTCAGCCGGCGCAGCATTTCATTTTCGTGTTGTATGCGAGCGCGTTCGTCGTGGCGCTCGCGGTCGTCGGCACGTTCGTGCGCGGCTGGCGTCGTTCGTGGCCATACCTCGGAACGATCGCGCTCGTCGCCGCGGTGGCGAGCGGACCGCGGTGGCTGCCGCATCTCCCGCTGACGATTTTCCGCTATCCGCCGCGCGTCGTCCCGTTCGCGGCGCTCGCGATCGCGGCGCTCGCGGTCGCCGGATGGGATGCGGTGCGGCGGCGCAGCCCGATCGTCGACGCGGTGCTGATCGCCGCGATCGCGCTCGACCTGCTCGTCGCGACGAAGCCGTTGCGCGTCACGGCGCCGTTCACGACGCAGCAGATTCCGTACGACGCGTCGATCGGACGCGACCGGAAGGTGTTGCAGGACTACACCGACGTGTCGCTGCACGGCGGAAGCCGCGGCGCGTGGATGTCGGGCTATCTCAATCTGTACGAGCATCGCTATGCCGCGCTGACGGCGGCGCCGGTGACGTCGCAGCGATATCTCACGCTCTACTACCGCGCGCTGCGCGACCTCGGCGCACTGCAAGCGCTCGCTGTCGGTTGGGTGGTGTCGGCTTCGGCGATCGGGCCGCCGTTCGAGCGCGTCGCAGGCGCCGAGCATGTCGGCATCTACCGGTTTGGCGCGGCGCTTCCGATGGCTTACGTCGAGACGCAGGCGAGGCGCGTGGTTCCGGCGCGCGCGCTCACGATCGCGCCATCACGCGTGATTGTGAAGAGCGACACCGCGGAATCGGGGATCCTGGTGGTCACGCAGAACGACGCGCCCGGATGGCGTGTGACGATCGACGGCGCCGAGGCGCGGAAGGAGCTCGCATTCGGCACGTTTCGCGCAGTTTCGCTCTCCGCGGGAGCGCACGAAGTGGTGTGGACGTATCGTCCGCGGTCGCTTCTCTTCGGCGCCGTCGTGACATTTTTCACGATCGCCGCATTGATCATCTCAACGCGATTTGTCAAGCAGCGCGCGCATGAAAATTTTTTTCGCGACACTCTAAAAAGTGTTGGCAACGGTGAACGAAGCGAGGTGTAGAATCGCCGCTCTCACCGCAACGCGAGGTTCGAAAATCGATGGTAAGTATCGACGACCGTTTGAACGCGATCATCCGCGAATTGATCGGTAACGGCATCACGCTCGAGCAGGCAGTCGAAGCATTCGAAGGAAAGTACATCGTGGCCGCCATGACGGCGTCGCGAGGCAATGTCACACAGGCTTCGAAGAAGCTCGGCGTTCACCGGAACACGCTCCACAACAAGCTCCGCAGCCAGACGATGCTGAACGGTTTCGCCGACTCGATCCGTCCGGCTCGCCGCGTCTCCCATAAGCGCGTCAGCGCTCCGGCCACGCCGCGTCCGCGCAATACGCGATAGTGTTCCGTGTGGCGCGGGCTTTCTAAAGCCCGCGAACGCGGACTAGAAAGTCCGCGCCACACGAAAGAATGCGCGACACAGAACTCGAAAACGACATCGTCACTCTCCTTCGCGAGCGCGGCAATCGCCTGCTCTCGATCGCGGAGATCCACGAGCGGCTCAAGGATCCCGAGGTGTCGCGCGACGAAGTCGCCATCATCGTCGAGGAGCTCGAGCGCGACGGCGTGCTCGTGCCGGTGCGCGGCAAGCGCTACTCGCTGCTGGAGTTCACGCCGTATCACGCCGGTGCGGTGAAGGTGCATCCGGACGGTTATGGAACGGTCTTCGGCGGTGCCGAGGATCCCGACATCTACATCGACCGGAAGGTGATGAAGGGCGCGATGAATGGCGACTTCGTCATCGTCCGCGCCGACAAACGCGGCGCAAAGTTCAAGAAGCTGCGTGGCCGCGACCTGATCCAGGGCGAGGTCATTCGCATCCTCAAACGCGCGCACCGACACGTCGTCGGCCGCTTCCACGACGACGCGGCCGAGCCGTACGTCGTCCCGTTCGACTTTCGCATCGACACCGACGTGGTGATCGAGTCGGGCGCCACGATGAACGCGCGCGACGGCGAGATGGTGAACGTCGAGATCGACCGCTATCCCGACCGCTCGCGGCTCTATGCGACCGGACGGATCGTCGAGACGCTCGGCTTCATCGGCGAGCCCGGCGTCGACATCGAGGTCGTCATCCGGAAGTTCCACATTCCGCACTCGTTCCCGGACGAGGTGATCGCGCATGCGGAGTCGATTCCGACCGAAGTGCCGGCCGCCGAGATCGCGAATCGCGTGGACTATCGCGAGCACAACATCGTCACGATCGACGGCGAGACGGCGAAGGATTTCGACGACGCGGTCGAGGTCGCGCGCCTCCCGAACGGGAACTTCCTCCTCGGCGTGCACATCGCCGACGTCGCGCACTACGTCACCGAGAATAGCGCGCTCGATCGCGAGGCGTTCGAGCGCGGGACGTCGGTCTACTTTCCCGGACGGGCGGTGCCGATGCTGCCGGAGCGGCTCTCGAACGGGATCTGCTCGCTGAATCCGCGCGTCGACCGGCTGACGTTTTCCTGCGAGATCGAGATCGATCCGCGCGGCCGCTTCGTCGATCACCGCATCTTCAAGTCGGTGATCCGGACGAAGGAGCGGATGACGTACACGAACGTCGCCGCGCTGCTCGAACCGAGCGCCGGCGAGGGCGCCGGCGCCACACAGGACCTGCGCGAGCGCTACGCCTACCTCATGCCGGAATTCGAGCGGATGCTGGAGCTCTTCGAGATCCTGCGCGCGCGGCGCGAGCAGCGCGGCTCGATCGACTTCGATCTGCCGGAAGCCGAGGTGATGCTCGGCGAGAGCGGCGACATCGAGGCGATCCGGCCGACCGAGCGCAACGTCGCGCACCGGATCATCGAGGAGTTCATGCTCGCCGCGAACGAGGTCGTCGCGCGCGAGCTCGTCTTCGCGAATCAGCCGGGCCTCTACCGCGTCCACCAGCAGCCGGATCCGCAGAAGCTGCAGGATCTCCGCGAGATCCTCGCCGAGTTCAAGCTGGCGCTGCGCGGCGACCTGGAAGACATCCGGCCGACCGAACTGCAACGCGTGCTGAAGGCGGTGAGCGGGACGCCGGAAGAACGCTTCCTGACGAACATCATCCTGCGGTCGATGAAGAGGGCGTTCTACGCGGACGAGTCGCTCGGGCATTTCGCTCTGTCTATTGAGCACTACTGCCACTTCACCTCGCCGATCCGCCGCTATCCCGATCTGATCGTGCATCGCCGGCTCGCGGAGCTGATCGCGAACGGTCCACTCATCGGCGACCGCCGCGCGAAGATCGAGGCGATGCATCCGCTCTACGCGGCGCAGTCGAGCGAACGGGAGCGCCGCGCGGAAGAGGCCTCGCGCGAGGTGATGGAGTGGAAGAAGGTCATCTTCATGCGCGGCAAGGTCGGCGAGAAGTTCAGCGGGATCGTGACGGGCGTCCTTCCGTTCGGCCTCTTCGTCGAGCTCGATGAGATCTTCGTGCAGGGACTGGTGCCGGTCGCCACGATCGGCGGAGACTTCTGGCGCTACGCGGAGCACGAGCACCGGCTGCGCGGCGAGTCGACGGCGCGCGAGATGCGGCTCGGCGATCACGTGACGATCCAAGTCGAGTCGATTGATGAAGATCGCCGACAGATCGAGTTCCGGCTGCTCGAGGTTGCTGGCTCTCCGATTGCACGCCGCGAGCGGTGAGCATGGCTGACCCAA
>DASYSN010000115.1:0-2384 GCA_036003305.1 Thermoanaerobaculia bacterium | reverse complement strand
ACGGCGATCTGGCCGGCGCCGCTGCGCGCGCGAATGGCGAGTGCGAGGATGACGACGTCCGCGTCCTTCGCCGCGTCGACGATCGGCGCGACGTCGTTGTCGTTGCTGCGCGGATCGAGCGTGAACGTCTGCGGCGGTTTCTGGAGACGTGTCCGCAACTCGCGGTCGAGCTCCGCGACCGGGTTCGTCGTTTCCGGAAAGTCCGAGACGCCGACGACGATCACCCGCGCGCTCTTCGCCAGCGGGAGCGCGTTCTTCTCCTCGCGCACCAGCGTCATCGCCTTCGTCGCGATCTCCGTCGCGATCTTCCGGCTCTCCTCGGAATCGACGGTGTCGAAGATGACGTCGGGATCGGCGACCGCGAACGGCACGCGCGCCTTCGTGTCGAGGATGCGCTGCACCGAGGCGTCGATGCGCGAGATTGGGATGCGGCCGCTGGCGACTGCTTTCTTCACGCCGTCCATCGCGGCATCGGCGTTCGCCGGCATCAGGATCATGTCTTCGCCCGCCTCGATCGCGCGGACGGCCGCCTCGCCGGCATCGAAGTGCTCCGTGAGGCCGCCCATGTCGAACGCGTCGGTGACGACGAGGCCGTGAAAATGGAGGTCGTTGCGGAGGAGATCGATCATCGGCTTCGAGATCGTCGCGGGAAGCGTGGCGTTCTTCGGTGCCTCGGTTTCGCCGGCCGCGTAGCGGTTGTCGCGTTGCCCGGCCGAGACGAACGGTGCGGGCGTCGCGTCGAGCGCCGGAACGGCGAGGTGGCCCATCATCACGGAGTCGACGTTCGCGTCGATCGCGGCGCGGAACGGCACCAGCTCGACGCGGTCGAGCCGTTCGCGCGTGACGTCGAGGATCGGCAGCGAGCGGTGCGAGTCGGTCTTCGTGTCGCCGTGGCCGGGGAAGTGCTTCGCCGTCGCGAGCAACCCTTCGCTGTGGACGCCGCGGATGAACGCCTGCACGTATCGCGAGACCTCGTTCGGGTCTTCGCCGAAGCTGCGCGTGTTGATGACCGGATTGTCGGGCGCCACGTTCACGTCGCCGACCGGCGCGAGGATCCAGTTGATCCCGACGCTCTTCGCCTCGAGCGCGACCTGCTTTCCTTCGCGCTCGGCCAGCGACGGATCGCCGCTCGCCGCGATCGCCATCGCCGGCGGCCAGTACCACGTGTCGGCGAAACGCATCCCCATCCCGGCCTCGAGGTCCGACGCGATGAACAGCGGCACGCGCGACTCCGCCTGGAGGCGCTTCGTCAGCAGCGCGTTCTCGTAAACGTTCGAAAGAAACCAGACGAAGCCGCCGACATGGCGCTCCTTCACGAACCGCTCGAGGCGCTGGTAGGCGTACGACGAGGAGCTCATATAGACGCCGTAAGCGTCGGGGACGAAGAGCTGCCCGATCTTCTCGTCCGTGGATAAGTCGTTGAGTTTGAAGGTGTGAGTCGTCGCGCAGGACATCGCGAGCGAGGCTAACACGGCGAGGAGGACCGACCGGACGCGAAGCACGGCCCGGATTGTACAATCGCGCTCCATGTACGACGTCCGCCGCATTTTCCGTGAGCTCGCCGACGACGAGCGGCGCCGCCGCATCGCGACCTCGTTCTGGCGCCACGGCGACAATCAGTCGAAAGCGCTCGCCACCGCGCATCTCGCTCGCGCGCTGCACTTCCGCGACGAGTCGCTGCGAAAGCTGCCGATGGAGAAGAAGGCGGACCTGCTGGCGTCGCGCGCCGGCGCGCACGAGTTCGACCAGATCCTCGAAGTGGCGCTCATGCAATACCACACGCAGGAGCACAACGAGATGCTCTCGGCGTTCCTCGATCTCTGGAACATCCCGCACGTGAACGGATCGATCGAGGTCGACGAGTACAAGGTCCCGACCGAGGGACAGGTGCGGGACGCGGTGCACCAGCTCGAGTCGCGCTACGACAAACGCGACATCGCGATCTATCTCGCCACCGCCGGACTGCTGATGGCCGACGAGTGGCGCGATGCGACCTGGCCGGTCGTGGATGAATTGAAAATTCAAAATTGAAAATTGAAAAGCCACCGCGTCCTCCCTTTTTCAATTTTCAATTTTCAATTTTCAATTGCGCCGCGCTCGTAGCGGTCCTCGCCATTTACGTCGCGCTGCGGCTTCCTCTCCTCGCCAGTAACACGCTCCCCCTCGGCTGGAACAGCGACGCGGCGATCTTCGGCCTGATGGCGAAGTCGATCTTCGCGGGCCGCGGATTTCCGATCTTCTTCTGGGGCCAGAGCTACATGGGGCCGCTGACGTCGTGGGTCACGGTGCTCGTGGCGCTCGTCACGCGCGCCGTGAATCCTTTCGCGCTGCGCGTCGCGGCGATGCTCGAAGGCATTGGCGCGATCGTCTTCTTCTGGCTCGGA
>DASYSN010000114.1:0-11458 GCA_036003305.1 Thermoanaerobaculia bacterium | reverse complement strand
TTGTCCGGCAGGAGCCGGAGGATGATCTGATCCTGGATCGCGGACGGAGGGAGGCCCGGCGGCGCCTTGGGCGGAACGCGGACCAGATAACCCATCTGCACCACCGGCGTGATGACCATGAAGATGATGAGCAGAACGAGGACGACGTCGACCAGAGGCGTGACGTTGATGTCGCTGCGAAGGGATCCACCGCCACCTACTTGCATGGTTAGACGCTACCTCCCGGCGACTTCTTCGGCTGCGCGATCAGGCCGACGTTGTTGAAGCCGACCTCACGGCACGACTTCAGGACGTCGAGTACGGAGCCGTACTTGACGAGCTTGTCGCCCTTGACTGCGATTTCGCGGTCCGGAGTGCGGTCATGAATCTGCTTGAGCTCCGAATCGAGCTGTTCCGTGCGAATGGCCGTGGGTCCCAGGTACACGATCCCCTTTTCCTTGACCGAGATCTGGAGCTGCTTCTCCGTGTCGGGAGTGCGCTCCGGGTCTTCGGTGACCGGAAGGTTGATCGGCACGCCTTTCTGCAGCATGGGCGTGACGACCATGAAGATGATGAGGAGCACGAGGCAGACGTCGACCAGCGGAGTAACGTTGATCTCGGAGTTCAGTGCGTGCTTCTCGAACTTCGAGAGCGAGCTACCCCAATGACGCTTTTTCATGTCCTGCTCCGGACTCCTTCAGGAAGTAGATCGCCATTTCCGATCCGGAGTTCGACATCTCGACGGTGAAGCGATCGATGCGGTTCTGGAAGTAGTTGTAGGCCCAGACCGCCGGGATGGCGACGAAGAGACCGAATGCCGTCGTCACGAGCGCTTCCGAGATACCGGCCGACACGGAGGCGATACCGCCGCCCGAGGTGGCCATCTTGCCGAACGCGTCGATGATGCCGAGAACCGTGCCGAAGAGGCCGACGAACGGCGCGGTGGCGCCGATGGTGGCGAGAACGCCGAGGTTCTCCTTCAGCTCCGCGACCGTGATCATCGCCGTGCGGTCCATGCCCTGACGGGCCGCCTCGTTCGGGACTTCGGGGTCGACGTTGCGGCGATCCCGTCGCGCTGCCTCGAACTCCAGCAGGCCGGCGGAGATGACCTTGGCAAGGTGCGACTCCTTGTACTTCTTGGTGATGTCGATCGCCTGCTGATAGTCGCCCTTGGTGAGGACGTTCGACAGCGCGCCGAGAAGCTTGAGCGACTGGTTCTTGGCGCGGTTGAAGATGATGAACCGCTCGATCATGACCCAGATCGAGTAGATCGACATGATCGCCAGGAGGATGACCACGCCCTTGGCCGGAGCGCCCATCGATTTCCAGAGTGCTGTGATGCTCATATCCATAGTGAAATTCCCTCCATCGAATCCGGCCGCGAGCCGGAGCCGCGTTGATTTAGTTCAGTTTGAAGTTGACGGTCAGGTTGTAGAGAACGTCAACAGCCTGACCGTTGAGCGTTCCGGGTTTGAACTTCCATTTGCGCACCGCTTCCACGGCCGCCTGATCGAGGCCGAACGGCAGCGGCTTGAGCACGTGCACGTCGGTGACGTTTCCGCCCTTGTCGATCGTGCACTCCACGATGACGATGCCCGAGATGCGGGCCTTGCGGGCGACTTCCGGATAGACCGGATCGACGCTGCTGATCTTGATCGGCGCCTTGACGTCGCCGCCGACACGCAGCGGAGCGGTAGGAGCCGGAGCGGGAGTGGGCTCGGCAACGACGCCGCCGACCACACCGCCGACGACACCGCCGACCACGCCACCCTCGACGCCGCCTTCCACGCCCCCTTCGACGCCGGCGCTGGTTGCGGCCGTCGCCACCGGCTGTACCTTTTCAGGCACTGTCGTGGGAGCCATTTCCTGGACGTTCTTCGGAACTTCGACCGGTTTGACGACCTGCGTCACGGTCGCCGCTTTGGGCGGGGGCGGAGGCGGGGGCGGCGGAGGCGGAGGGGCCGCGGCCACCGAATACTGCGCCACCTGCGCGGGCGAGTTCACGGGGAAGGAAACGTTCCATACCGCCCCGAACAGCACCGCCGCGACCACGATCGCGTGCAGGGCGATCGACACCGGCAGCGTCATGTAACGCTGGATGCCGACCTTTCTCTTTTTCGACTCGACGACTGTAGTTTCGAACATGCTTTCAGCTCTCGAACGTTAGCTCTTGGTCGCGCCGGACGCCGCTTTGCGCTTCCGGACGATCTCGACCGCTTTGTTCTTCAACTCGTCGGCCTGCTTGACCAGTTCCTGCTGCTTGGCAGGATCGGTCTCGACGAGCGCCTGCTGACGGAGCAGGAGGTTCTGGTAGACGATGGCCTCGAAGTAGTCCGGCTTCATCGAGATCGCTTTCGCGAGCGCGGCCTTCCCCTTCTCGATGATCGCCAACTTCTCGGCGGCGTCGGCCGGCGGATTCTTCGCGACCTTCTCGTAGCAGACGACGCCGTACACGTAGTAGGCCTCGGGGTTCTTGGAGTCGAGCAGCGTGATCTTCTCGTACCAGTTGAGCGACTCGTTGAAGTTGCCCTGTTTCGAGTAGAGCGTCGCGATCGACCTCACCGCGTCGAGGTCGGCGGGGTGGGCCTGCAGGTAATTGCGGAAGTAGTCGATCGCCTGCGAGGTGCGGTTCGCGTTGAGGTACATGTTGATCAGCGCGTCGCGGGCGATCCGGTCATCCGGTCGCACCTTCAGGTACTGAGTCAGCCACGCGATGGCGTTGTCGGCGTGTTTCTCGTTGGCGGGGGACTTCTCGTCCGGGACGTAGAGACCGATCTCCGAATAACCGATCATGCGGGCCAGATCGGGAAACTCGGGGTCGATGCTGCGCGCCGTCGTGTACTCGGCGAGCGCCGTCTTGTAGTCTTCCTTCTCGTACGCCTGATTCGCCGTCTTGATGTGAACGCGTGCGTTGATCTTGTCGACACACCCGACAGACGAAAGGGTAAGAACGAGTGCCGCGAAAAGGCACAGCTTCTTTTTCATGCTAGGTTCGAACTCCCTGAGTTGTGATCGCAGTGATTGCAGGGTGTCGCCCGCAGGCTGTTGGCGGCCCGAGTCAGGCAATGGCCGGTGAATATACAGATGAGGATTCGCACGGTCAACCGACTTTTTAACATCTGACACCGAAATGTTTAGTCCTCTTTCGGGTGCGCGAAACTCACACGGTTTCGACACCTCTCTCCCGACGTTTTGACACCCGATACCGTTGAAAGGAAACTGACCCTAATAACTCGGCTTGAACTCAGCAGTGAGCTCGCTGATCGTCTCCCACAATTTTGGGAAGAACGGCTCGCGCGTCCCGCTCTCGAGCTGCGCGGCCGGAACACCCTTGAGTGAGAGAACTTTCGACCCGATGACGCGGAACGCCAATCGCATGTGCGTGTACCGCCACTTCAGAAACGCCTCATCGTAATCCAGCATGGCCTGAACGAGTCGAAACAGTTCGGGCTGCTCGTGCGGAACACGCTCGATTTGCAGCACCGTCGCACCCCGGCGATCGAGCAGCGCCTCGAAAGACGGCCAGATTCGCTTCCCGCAGTCGAGGAGCCTGGTGAATCCGGGCGACTCCTGCCCGCTCCCCCGCCCCAGCGAAGTGGTCCGGATGACGTGGTAGTCGGCGGGCGCCATCGTCTCCAGAATGATGATCTGCTCCCGAAGCAGGTCGACGATGAGGCGGCAGCGGTGCAGCAGCGACGACGCGTCGTCGACTTTCCCGGCGCCGATCAGCTCCACCACGCGGTCGACCTCGTAGTCGATGTGGTGCAGCCACAGCTCCGCGCTCTGGTGCATGACCTGGAAGAGCCGCTCCTCCGGATGCGAGAGCTTCGCGATCTCTTTCTGCAGCTCCAGCAGCTCAGGGACGCGGACATAGCGCTCGTAGTCGCTGTCGCCCCGACCTTCGAGAATCGGCCCGATGTGCGGCAACTACACGAGCTCCAGGATGTGGCCGAGTTTCTTCTTCTTCGCCTCGAGGTACTTCCGCGTCGTCTGCGACGGCGCGATCTCGAGGGGGACGCGCTCGACGATCTCGAGGCCGAAGCCCTCGATCGCAACGAACTTCGCCGGGTTGTTGGTCATGAGGCGGATCTTGCGGACGCCGAGGTCGCGCAGGATCTGCGAGCCGGTCCCGTAGTCGCGGATGTCGGGCGCGAAGCCGAGCTTCGCATTTGCCTCGATGGTGTCGTCGCCCCCGTCCTGCAGCTCGTAAGCCTTCAGCTTGTTCACGAGCCCAATGCCGCGGCCCTCCTGGAGCAGGTAGAGGATGACGCCCTTCCCTTCCTTCGCGACCCGCTCGAACGCGCGCTCGAGCTGGTCGCCGCAGTCGCACCGCGAGGAGTGGAAGACGTCGCCGGTCAGACATGAGGAGTGCACGCGAACGAGCACTTCGTCGTCTTCGTGGATCTCGCCCATCACCAGCGCGACGTGCTCCTCGCCGTTGATGTCAGACTTGTAGGCGTGGACGCGGAACTCGCCGTATTCGGTCGGCAGCACGGGCGACGCGAGGCAGTGCACGTGCCGCTCGTTCTGCATCCGGTACTTGATGATGTCGGCGACGGTGATGATCTTGAGTCCGTGCTCGATGGCGAACGTGCGAAGATCGCCCATCCGGGCCATCGTGCCGTCCTCGTTCATGATTTCGCAGATGACGGCGGCCTGCTGGATCCCGGCGATCTGCGCCAGGTCGATCGACGCCTCGGTCTGACCGGCGCGTTTGAGCACGCCGCCCTTCTTGGCGCGAAGCGGAAAGACGTGCCCCGGCCGCGCCAGGTCGGACGGCTTCGTCCTCGGGTCGATCGCGACCCGGACGGTTTCAGAACGGTCGCGCGCCGAGATGCCGGTCGTGACCCTCCCCCGCGCCTCGATCGAGACGGTGAACGCCGTCCCGTAGGGCGAGGTGTTGTTCTCCACCATCAACGGAAGGTCGAGCTCCTTGCAGCGCTCCTCGGTGAGGGCGAGGCAGATCAGGCCCCGCCCGAACCGCGCCATGAAGTTGACGGCGTCGGGCGTGATCTTCTCCGCCGCGATGCAGAGATCGCCTTCGTTCTCGCGATCCTCGTCGTCGACGATGATCACGAACTCGCCGCGGCGATACCGCTCCGCGGCCTCTTCGATAGTGGCAGAGGGCATGTAGTTATCCAACGATCTTGAAGCTCTGCTGGGTTTCGTAACTCTGTTTGGTCACCGTGTCGACGACTTTCACCTTGAGAGTGTAGTCGCCCGGCACGAGGCTGGGGATCTGGCCGAGGGGAATCGAGTCGATGATCGCGTACTCGCCGGGTCCCGGCTTGCCCGAGAGCGGGGCGACCGGCGCGTCCATGAGCTGCCGCGGAATCGGCTTTCCGAGCTTGCCGCCGGAGAGCTCGAGCTTGGTCTGGATCTTCGGCGCGTTCGTCGCCGGGTCGATGCCGGGGTTGCGGACTTCGATGAAGAAAATCAGCTCGTCGGCCTTCGCGAAGTTCGTCGTCGGGATGACCTTCATCTTCCCGAACGCGAAGCCGGCCTTCTCCGGCGCGGCCTCAGGGATCTCGGCGAGGTTGTTCGTCAGGGCCATGTTCGAGATGCCCTCGGCGTCCTTCGCCGGCTCGGCCACATCGAGCGACTCCGTCGCGATCGCGACCGGCACTCCCGCCTTCGCCACGCCGACGATCGCCGTGTACTTGCCGGTCGGGAGCGCCACCGAACGGTCGGCGAAAAGCGCCCCGTTCGACATCGTCGGCTTGACCGGCTCCTCGAACGAGGTGACGACCGCGCCATTCGCGTCTTCGACCTGGCCGAAGATCGTGTCGACCGAATCAGCCGTTGGATTTGACGACTTGGGGATCAGGATGCCGAGGGGGACGTAGAAGTCGCCCGAGGGCGAGACGAACGCCGCGGAGGAGGCGGTCGTTCCCTTGTTGATCGTCGAGGTGCCGCCCTTCTGTGCCGCGATCGCCTCCGTGAGCGCCGCGGTCTTGAGGCCGGTCACCGGAGCGGCCGGCGTGGTGGTCGTCACCGTCGTCGTCTTCTTGGTCGTGGTCGTGGTCTCACCGGTGACCACCGGCGGGACCTGCGTGAGGGTCGGATTGACGACGTACATCGCCACGACCTTGTTCATCAGGCCGAACACGTCGTACTTGCCGGGCTGCAGCTTCCAGCTCTTGTTGCCGTACTGGTCGATGAAGCCGGCCTCGAAGTCGGGCGTCCCCTCGGGGAACAGGTTTCCCTGCTGCTTCTGCTTCGCGCGCTCGTACACCATGACCATGCGGGCAGCGTTGCCGCTGACGGCGTCTTCGGAGTTCGTGCGGCCTTCGAGCGCGCCGGTCCCTTTCGCTCCGGCGGTATCGAATTTCTCAGGGTTGTTGCTGGCCTGAGAGGTCGACATACGCGTCGGCGGACCGAGGACGATCAGGACGCGCCCGGGATCGGTCATGGAGCCACGGGTGCGGTTCGCGGCGAAGTGCTCGTCGGCGTAGGTCACCCGCTGGTCGAAGCTTTCCTTGAATTCGTTGCGCGCGGTGCCCGGCGTGGGGTCGCGGCGCGCCCAGAAGAGGTCGACGAACGCCTTCGCGTCGGCGTCGGTCTTGATCCCCTTCCACTGCGCCTTCTCTTCGTTGGTCATGATCCACTGCGCCGGACCATTCCCGAAGTCGTTGTACTCCTTCGACAACTGGGCGAACCCGCTCGTGGCCATCGCGGCGATCGCGATCGCCAGGGAAATCCTAGTGAGTGCCTTCATCTTCATTTCGTTCGTTCCAAACAGGGTTGATCAGATCGTTATTCGTTACGACTAACGGCTTTTTCACGCCTGCTCGTCGTAGCTCTCCATCTCGTCGAAGAGCTTGTCCATCTCCGCGTCGATCTCTTCCTGTTTGAGAATCCCTTTCCGCACCAGCAATCCCGCCAGCGCGTGCACGAGTACGCCGTTCTCGATCAGCATCTGCTCGAACTGCTCGTCGAACTCTTCCCCGTTTCCATCGTTTTCCTGATCGGCCATAGCTTCCTCCTCGTGGGGAGCCGGTGTATCACAGCCGCTACAATCCCGCCACTATGAAGCGCACTCTAGTTCTCGCCGCTCTTGCGGTATGCCTCTTCTCCTGCAACCGGGCGGAGACGCCCTCCACGACCACCAGCACAACCGCGGCGAAAAAAGCCTTCCGCGTCGGCCTCCTGACGCCCGGCTCGATCAACGACAACGGCTGGAACGCGATCGCCTACGAGGGCTTGCAGCGGATCCAGAAAGAGCTCGGCGCGGAGATCTCGCACCAGGAAACCAAGACGCCCGCCGAGTTCGATGAAGGGTTCAAGTCGTACGGCGCGAAGGGCTTCGATCTCGCGTTCGGCCACGGCTTCGAGTTCCAGGACGCCGCGCTGAAGGCCGGCAAGCAGTATCCGAAGACGGTGTTCATCACGACCTCGGGCAGCGCGGTCGCTCCCAACGTGTCGTCGATGCGTTTCGAGCTCGAGCAGGCGACGTACCTGCTCGGCATCATCGCCGCGCGTGAGTCGAAAACCGGCAAGGCGGGCCTCGTCGGCGGCATCAAGCTGCCGTCGATCGATTCGACGTTCATCGCGTTCAAGGCCGGTGCGAAGTCGGTCAATCCGAACTTCGAGGTGAAGGAGATCTACACCGGCAACTTCGACGACGTCGGCGCGGCCAAGGTCGCGACGCTCTCGCTCATCAACGCCGGCTGCGACTTCATCTTCCATCAGGCGAACGAAGCGGGCCGCGGAGTGTTCCAGGCGTGCCAGGAGCGCAAGGTCCGCTGCTTCGGGTCGAACAAGAACCAGAACGACATGGCTCCCGACGTGATCGTCGCCTCGGCCGTGCTCGACGTCCCCGCCGCGTTTGTCTACATGGCGAAACTTGTCCACGACCACAAGTTCACACCGCACGTCTACAACCTCGGGCAGAACGAAGGCATCGTCTCGCTGGTCTGGAACGACAAGCTCAAACCGACGCTCAAGCCCGACACCGTCGCCGAGGTCGAGCGCGTGCAGCGGGACATCCGCAGCGGAAAGGTGAACGTCCCGAAGGGCTTCTGATTGCTGCAGATCTCGCATGCCGCGAAGTCTTTCGGCGCGAACCGCGCGGTCGACGATGTCTCGCTGACGATCCAGGGCGGCGAGATCGTCGGCCTGGTCGGCGAGAACGGCGCCGGCAAGACGACGCTGATGCGGATCGCCGCGGGCGAGCTGGCCGCGGACGCCGGCACGATCGAGTTCGAAGGCCGGATCGGATTCGTCCATCAGCACTTCATGCTGGTGAACGACTTCACGATCGCGGAGAACCTCGCGCTCGCGACCCGTACCGCGGCGCGCGATGCCGAGAAGATCATCGCCTCGACCGGAATCGCGCTGCCGCACGTCGAGCGACGCGCGGGAGACCTCGGCGTCGGCGAAAAGGCGAAGCTCGAGCTGATCAAAGCGATCGCGCGCGAGCCCTCGCTGCTGATCCTCGACGAGCCGACGTCGGTCCTCACGCCGTACGAGTCGGACGAGCTGTTCGCGGTGATGCGCACGCTCGCCGCGAAAGGAACGGCGATCGTCTTCATCACGCACAAGATCCGCGAAGTGACGGCGGTCGCGACCCGGGTGGTGGTCATGCGCCGCGGCTCCATCGTCGCCGATTCGCCGTCGATGAGCGCCGAGGAGATCGCCCGATTGATGACCCTCGCCCCGCGCAGCGGGGAGAGGGTGGCCGAAGGTCGGGTGAGGGGCGACTCACAAGGCGAAATCCTCGCCATCGTCGGCGTCGCGGGCAACGGCCAGCGCGAGCTCGCCGAGCAGTTCCTCCACGCGCACCCGCGCTCGCGAATCGGATTCATCCCAGAGGATCGGACGCATGACGGCATCGTCGCGGAGATGTCGATCGCCGAGAACATCGCACTCACCCACGAACATTGGCGCGAGGCGATGCGCCGCGCTCCCGCACTGATCGATCTCTATTCGATCAAGGCGCAGAGCGCGAAGCAGCCGGCAGGCTCGCTCTCCGGCGGCAACCAGCAGAAAGTCATCCTCGCGCGCGAGCTGGACGGTGAGCCGGAACGCATCGTCGCCTCGGAGCCGACGCGCGGGCTCGACCTGGAGTCGACGCGCTTCGTCCGCGAGCAGCTCCGCGAGGCCGCTGCGCGCGGCGCGCACGTCATCCTCATCACCTCCGACCTCGACGAGGCGTTCGAGCTCGCCGACGGGATTCAGGTGATCTATCGCGGAGTCCTCAGCGATCGCATGTCGCCGGCCGTCGCATCCGAACGCGTGGCGAAGCTGATGGCGGGCCTGCAGTGAAGCGGATCGCGTACGGGATCGCCGCCGCGGCCATCTCGATCGCGCTTCTGGCGTTCATCGGCGCGCTGTTCGGTCATCGCGATCTGTTACCGATCCTCATCGGGGGCTCGATCGGATCGCCGTTCGCCCTCGAAGGGACGCTCCTCAAATCGGTCCCGCTGCTGTTGACAGGACTGGCGGTCGTCATCGCATTCCGTGCCGGCGTCTGGAACATCGGCGGCGAGGGGCAGTTCATCGCCGGTGCGCTCGCGGCGTTCCTGGCGTCGCGCTACGGCATCGCGGCCGCGCTGATCGCGTCGATCCTCGCCGGCGCACTGTGGGCGTCGATCGCGTCGCTCCTCCGCATCTGGCGGAATGCTCCCGAGGTGCTTACGACGATCCTCCTCAACTTCGTGGCGATCCACCTGCTCGGCTACTGCGTGAACGGACCGCTTCAGGAGCCGAGCCGCATGTATCCGCAGACCGATGCTGCCGCGGTCGCGCTCCCGCTCCTCGGCACGACCGATCTTCACGCCGGGATCGTTCTCGCGCTTCTCGCCGCGTTCGCGAGCTGGTGGCTCATGTACCGCACGAAGGAAGGGCTGCGCCTTCGCGCCATCGGCTACAACGCGAACGCCGCCCGCACGGCGGGCGTCAACGTCAACGCGCAGATCGCCCGAGCGCTCGCCTTCTCCGGCGCCGCCGCGGGACTCGCGGGAGGCATCGAGCTCCTCGGCGTCACGCATCGCCTTTTCGAGCGCTTCGCCGCCGGATACGGCTACTCGGGGATCGCGGTCGCGCTCCTCGCCCAGCTCCACCCGCTCGCAACGATCGCCTCGGCAGTCTTCTTCGGAGCGCTCGTCACCGGCGCGGGCGAGCTGCAACGCGCCGCGAACATCTCGTCCGCCGTCGCGACGTTCGGGCAGGCGTTGGTCATCCTCGTTCTGATCATGTTCGGGAGCATGCGCGCGCGTGATTGAGCTGGCCCTCATCGCGTCCATTCCGCTGCTGCTGGCCGTCGAAGGAGAGCTCGTCGCCGAGCGCGCGGGGATGATCAACCTCGGCATCGAAGGGATGATGCTGTTCGCGTCGATGACGGCCGTCTACGCGGCGCAACTCACGGGCGGCATCGCGGGCGGCATCGCCGGCGGGATCGCTGGCGCCGCGGTGATTGCTCTGATCTTCGGCGCATTCGCGATCCACCTGCGAGCGGACCAGATCGTCACCGGCACGGCGATCAATCTTCTCGCCCTCGGCGTCACCGGTTTCGTTTACCGCGAGCTCAACGACATGTTCACGCGCGCGGTGCCGCACATCGAGAGCCGCGCGATCGCGATCTTCGCGTGGATCGCCGTTCCGATCGCGCTGGCGTGGTTGCTCTGGTCGACGCCGTTCGGCCTCCGCCTGCGCGCCTGCGGCGAAAATCCGGAGGCCGTCCGCGCTGCGAATTTCAGCGTCGCCGCACATCGCTGGGCCGCGCTCGCGATCGAGGCGGTCCTGGTCGGCATCGCGGGCGCCGATCTCGCGCTCGCGCTCTCCAGCGGCTTCGCCGAAAACATGACGGCCGGCCGCGGCTACATCGCGCTATCGATCGTGATCTTCGGACGCTGGAAGGTGAAGGGGATCCTCCTCGGCACCGCCCTCTTCGGCGCAGCGGCCGCGCTTCAATACGCGATGCAGGCCGCCAACCGCGGCATCCAGTTCCACCTACTGCTCGCGATCCCGTACGTCGTCACCCTCGTGATCCTCTGCGGAATCGCCGGCCGCGTCCGCGCGCCTGAGGCGCTCGGAAAAAGCGCCGAGGTAGAATGACGGAAGTGGACGAAGAGACGAGAGGGTTCTTGGATCGGCTTCTGCGCGAAACCGTCGAAGGGCGGCACCGGATGGAGCAGAAACTCGACGCATTCGATCAGAAGATCGAGGGTATGAACGATCGAATGCTCACGAACTTCGACGCGCTCTACAAGCGCGATGAAGATCGGAAGATCGAGTATCAGGCGATCAAAGCTGCTCTATCCCGCGTAGAGGTTTCGATCGCCCATCTCCAATTGTCCCTCGCACGCTTGAGCAGGATTTTCGCGAGCAGCGCATCTCGATGCTCCAGCTTCATGATGAGATTCGCGAAATTCGCGCGCGGCTGATCGACCTGGAAGCGCGTGTCGCGCAACTTGAAGCTGCGGCGCGCACCGACCACGACGCGTAGACGCTCCTACCGCCCCCACCCGCCCAGCGC
>DASYSN010000113.1:0-13554 GCA_036003305.1 Thermoanaerobaculia bacterium | reverse complement strand
TCTTGACGCGCCCGTTGGTACTGTACTAACATCCTAATACAGTGTTCGACATCAACCCGTCCGATGCCGCGCCGATCTGGCGGCAGATCGAGGAGGGCATCCGGCGGATGATCACGCTCGGCACGTTGGAGCCGGGCGGCGCGGTTCCCTCCGTTCGCGATCTCGCGAAGAGCGTTCGCGTCAACCCGAACACGGTCGCGCGGGCGTACCAGCACTTGATCGACGCAGGCGTGTTGACCGTGAAACGCGGGGAGGGAACGTATGTCGCCGACTCGCCGACCCAGCCGAAGCGCGCTGAGCGCAACGAGATGCTGCGCGACGCCGCAACCCGGCTTGCGGGCGTCGCGATCGCGCTCGGCGCTTCGCTCGACGACGCCACGGCGGAGCTGGAGACGAGTTACGGGCGTCTCGTTCGGGACCATCGGAGGAAAGCATGAGCGGCGACGCGATCCGCATCGATGACCTCACCGTTCGCTACGGCAAGAGGACGGCGGTCGACGGAGTGTCTCTGAGCGTCGCGCCCGGCGCGGTCTACGCGCTCCTCGGGCGCAATGGCGCCGGCAAGTCGTCGCTGGTCCGCTGCATGCTCGGCGAACAGAAGCCGGAGCGCGGAACGGCATCGCTCCTCGGGCAGGAGGCATGGACGCACCGGACGTCGCTGATGGCGCGCGTCGGCGTCGTGTCCGAGGAGGCCGACGCTCCGCCGTCGATGCGCGTCGACGCACTCGCGCGATTCTCGGCGTCGCTCTATCCGCGCTGGAACCGCGCGGCGTTCGACGAGCGGCTGGCGCGCTTCTCGGTCGCGGAGCGGGCGCGCTTCGGCGATCTCTCGAAAGGCCAGAAGAAGCAGGTGTCTGTCGCGCTCGCGCTGGCGCATGAGCCGGAGCTGCTGGTGCTCGACGACCCGACCCTCGGACTGGATGTGGTCGCGCGCAAGTCGCTCTTCGAAGAGGTGATCGCGGACCTGGCGGACCGCGGCACGACGGTCTTCCTCACCACGCACGACCTCGCCGGCGTCGAGACGATCGCTGACCGCGTCGCGATGATGGCGGACGGCCGCATTGTGCTCGACGAAGAGCTCGAGTCGCTCAAGGCGCGTTTCCGGCGTGTCCGCTTTGCCGCCGCGCGCCCCGCCGCCGTCGGCAACCTCGCGACGACCGCGGTCCGAAGCTGGGGAACAGGAACCGAAATGATCGTGACCAACTACGACCCCGCGTCGCCGGTCGACGCCGCGGAAGTCGCACCGATGTCGCTCGAAGAGATCTTCATCGCGGTGACCGACGAAGAGGAAGGCGCGCGATGACGCACCTTCTTGCGATCGCCTGCCGCGAGATCGAGGAGCGCGCGTTCGTCCTTGTCGCCGCGATCGCCATCGCGCTGGTGTCGCTCGTGGTCCTCGTGATCCCGCACGGCACGTTCGCGGAGCGCCGCGGCGGCGTCGTGATCCTCGGCACCTTCCTCGGCGTCTCGTTCACGTGGGCGCTCGCGGTGATTCTCGGCGCCACGCTCGTTGGCCGCGAGCTGTCGGACAAACGGCTCTCGTTCTATTTCACGCGTCCGGTGAGCGCCTCCGCCATCTGGTTCGGAAAGCTGATCGCCGCGGTGGTGCTGCTCGCCGTCTCCTTCGCAATCGTGCACGCCATCCCCCTCGGGTTCGAAGTGCACGAGTGGCGAACGATGTCGACGATGACGCGGCCGTTCGCGGTCGCGGCCATCCTCACGATCGCGATCGTCCTGATGCTCGGCAGCCACGTCGTCTCGACGTGCGTCCGTTCGCGGTCGCCGATCCTCGCCCTCGACTTCGCCGCGCTCCTCCTTGCGGTCGGGTTCTTCATCGCGACGACGGAGCCGCTGGCGCTCGCGTTCGCGGTCCCCCCCGCGTCGAACGTCGCCGGCAGCTACATCGCGGCATTCCTGATCGCGAGCATCGTAGGCGGCGCATGGCAGTTGAGCCGCGGACGGATCGACGCGCGCCGAAATCACCGCGAGCTGTCGAAGTTCGTCTGGAGCATGGTCGCCGTGGCGGCGCTCACGATGTTCGCCTACTCGCGGTGGGTCCTCGCGGCGAAGCCGGCGGACTACACGACCGTCGCCGGCGCGCAGCGCGGGAACATCGTCTGGCTGCACGGCACGGCGCGCGGGTTCTACCCGGAGTTCCTGATGAACACCGCCACCGGCGCGTTTGTGCCGGCGGGCAGGTCTCACTTCGAGAGCGGGGACGTCGTCGCGGTCGTCGCGCCGTCGGAGACGTTGCAGAACGCGAAGCTGGCTTTCGAGGGCGGCTTCCAACGGCCGTCCGACTGGACGCTGACGATCACGCGCCTGGCGCGCACGCCCGAGCGGATCGCCGCTTTCCCGCTGTCGGGACGCATCGAGACGGCCGGCGTCAGCTCTGACGGATCGCGCGCCGCGGTGGTTGCCGATCAGATCCTGACCGTGTACGACACGCGTTCGGGTCACGCGCTCGCGTCATCGAGGGTCGGATGGGTTTCGTCCGCCTCGCAGATCGAGTTCGTGACGCCGGACGTCGCCCGGACATTCATCGCGGACGAGCCAACCCACACGCTGACGGTGAGGGATTTCGACGTCCGCACGCACCAATGGACGGCCGTCGCCGGGCCGATCCGGCTCATGAATCCGTTCCTCTATCGCGTCGCCGGCAACCGGCTGCTGACGCGCGGCTCCGGCGAGGTCGAGCTTCGCGATCTGCGCGACCCGAAGGTGCTGCAAACGTTTCCGGTCGGACGGGACGACGGCATCTGGATCATGCGGGACGGACGGCAGGCGATCTACCACTACGGGCGGCCGAGCTCCGTCGAGATTCGTCGCGACGGCGTCCGGCAGCGCGTCGTCGGATTCGGTCCCGAGGTCGAATCGGTCCGCGTCGTCGACGAGATCGGCGATCACCGGCTGTTGATCGTGACGCACTCGCCCTCGCGCAACGAGGGGTACGACACGACGACGTACATCCTCGACGCGAACACCGGGGTGCTCAGCAACGCGATGCCGCACGTCCTCGCCGCCGCCGCGTGGCCCGGCTCGATCGGAATCGCCGACGACGCTGCGGATCGCGCGCTGCTGCACCGCGAAACCGGCAAGATCGATGTCATCGACCTCCGGACGGGCGCGATCGGGCATCCTTCGTCGTAAGCACCAGCCCCCTCATCCGCCTTCGGCACCTTCTCCCCCGTCACCGGGGGAGAAGGGTCTCGATTGAGGAATCTCGCGAAGCGATCAACCGAGCGTCCTTCTCCCCTCGTGAGAGGGGAGAAGGTGCCGAAGGCGGATGAGGGGTTCGCGTTCCGGCCGGAAGCGATCGGCTCAGAACTGCTGCAGTACGCGCAGGTCGTTCTCGAAGAGCGTGCGGATGTTCGGGATGTCGAACTTGAGCATTGCCACGCGGTCGATGCCGAGGCCGAAGGCGAAGCCGTTCCACTCCTCGGGGTCGATGCCGACGTTGCGCAGCACTTGGGGGTGCACCATCCCGCAGCCGAGGATCTCCATCCAGCCGGTCTGCGAACAGGTGCCGCAGCCGGCGCCCTTGCAGAAGATGCACGACATGTCGACTTCCGCGCTCGGCTCCGTGAATGGGAAGAAGCTCGGGCGCATGCGCATCTTCGAATCGGGCCCGAAGAGCCGGCGGACGACGTGCTCCAGCGTGGCGCGGAGGTGTCCAATGTGGATGCCGCGGTCGATCAGCAGCCCCTCGGCCTGATGGAACATCGGCGAGCGGCGCATGGTGATCTCGTCGCGGCGGTAGACGCGGCCGCAGGAGAGCACCTTGATCGGCGGTTTGAAGCGCTCCATCGTCCGGATCTGCACGTTCGACGTGTGCGTGCGGAGCAGGAGCTTGTCGACGTCGACGAAGAACGTGTCCTGCGTGTCGCGGGCCGGATGATCGGGCGTGAAGTTGAGCGCCTCGAAGTTGTTCCAGTCGTTCTCGATCTCAGGGCCAGGATCGATGGTGTACGCCATCTCCCGAAAGAGCTGCTCGATCTCGAGGCGAGCGATCGTCGTCGGATGGAGGTGGCCGAGGCGGGGGAGACGCGACGGAAGCGTGACGTCGATGACGTCGCGAACGACTTCCGCTTGCGCCAGCCGCGCGATCCGTTCCTTCAGCTCCGATTCGATCCGGTCGCGAAGCTTGTTGAGCGCGTCGCCAACTTCCCGCTTCTGATCAGACGGAACGGATTTCAGCTTCGCGAATAGCGCGGGAACGATGCCGCCTTTGCGGCCGAAGTAGCGAACGCGCAGGTCGTCGAGCGACCGAGCGTCACCCGCGGCCGCCAGGTCGGCGTCGAATTCGGTTCCGGTCCGCGCGATCTCGTCGAGCACTATGCCCGCTAGGCTTTGGCCTTCGCGAGCGCGCTCTTGGCGCTCTCGGCGATCGCGCTGAACGCGGCGGCGTCACGGACGGCGATGTCGGCGAGCACCTTGCGGTCGAGCGTCGATCCGGCGGCCTTGAGGCCGGCGATCAGCTGCGAATAGCTGATGCCGTTGGCGCGGGCGGCGGCGCTGATGCGGGTGATCCAGAGCTTGCGGAAGTCGCCCTTGCGATCCTTGCGGCCGGCGAAGGCGGAGTTGAGCGCCTTCTCGACCTGCTGTTTCGCGATGCGGTAACCGCGGGACTTCATCCCCCAGTAGCCGCTGGCCAGCTCCATCACTTTGGAGCGGCGGTTCTTCCTCTTGGGTCCTCGTTTGACTCTCGGCATGATCTCCTCGTTTCTGTTCGTTCAGAGCGGGCGGGTCAGGAGTGGTGAGTACCTCGCCGCGCTCGCGGGTTGTGTTGCCGCGCTTTAGTACGGAAGCATGCGCTTCACGGTCTTCGTGTTCGCCTTCGACACTTCGGCCTCACCGGCCAGCGCGGCCTTCCGGCCGGGCGACTTCTTGGTGAGGATGTGCGAATGGAACGCGTGATTCCGCTGAAGCTTGCCCGTCCCGGTCTTCTTGAACCGCTTGGCGGCGCCGCGGTGCGTCTTCATTTTCGGCATAGCTAGGCTCCCAACCAGTTTGATCTGTTACGGATTCCCGGCCAAGCTAGTGGCTCTTGACCGGGGCGATCACGATGGTCATCCGGTTGCCCTGGACGTCCGGATGCGGTGATTCGGCCGCGCCGTAGTCCTTCACGTCCGTCAGCAGGCGGTCGAGCACGGCCCGTCCGAGCTCCATGTGGGTCATCTCGCGGCCGCGGAAGCGGACCAGCGCCTTGACCTTGTCGCCGTGCTGCAGGAAGCGGATGACGTTGTTCTTCTTGAAGTCGAAGTCGTGCTCGTCGATGCGAGGCCGGAACTGCACCTCCTTGACCACGATCACTTTCTGCTTCTTCTTCGCCTCTCCTGCCTTCTTCTTCTGCTGGAAGATGAACTTTCCGTAGTCCATGATCTTGCAGACAGGCGGACTGGCAGCCGCGGAGATCTCGACCAGGTCGAGCTCCTTCTCGCGCGCCATCTGCTGCGCTTGAGCGATCGGCACGATGCCGACCTGTCCGCCTTCACTGTCGATCAGGCGAACTTCAGTCGCTCGAATCAGTTCATTGATGCGGTTTTCGGGTTCAGCGGGTCTGCGGTCGAATCTCGATCCTCGTCGTGGCGGGTAAATACGGAACTTCCTCCTATGTCAGAATTCGATGGAATGTACGAATAAACCCAACCAAAGTCAACGCAACCTCCGGGAATTCCTGCGGCTAACCGGCGGCCGGCGCCACCGTCCAACCCACCATGAGACACGCCGTTCTCGCACTCGTCCTCGCCGCCGCCCTCCCGCTCGCCGCTCAGAACCTGACGGACGCTCACGTCACCACCGTCCGCGCCTCGGCCGATCTCGCCGCTCAGGTGCGCGGCGCCACCGGGTGGATCGGCTACACCGTTCCCGCGGCGATGAACTTCCGCGGCAACGACTGTGGCTACTGCTCCCTCGGCGACGACCACGGCAACTGGACCAACGACTCACACAGGCTGGAGCCGGCGGGCGACGCCATGATCCTCTACCGCGTGGCCGGCGGATCGATCGAACGGATCCGCGAGTACAACTCGCACTGCGCGGTCGACGGCGAGGGAATGAACGTCACCTGGATCGAGAACGTCGATCCGCGGGCGAGCATCCGCTTCCTCGCGACCCAGATCGACGACACGCATCACCAGGCGCTGGCGGCGCTCGCGGCGCATGCCGACGAGTCTGCGACGGACGTGCTCGAGTCAATCGCCCGCTCCGGCCGCCCCACCGGCGTCCGCGGCAACGCCCTCTTCTGGCTCGGCCTCTCTCGCGGGCACCGCGGATACGAAATTGTGCGGTCGATCACCACAAATGTGAATGAGCCGGCGGCGCTGCGCGAGAAGGGGATCTTCGCGATGTCGCAGAGCCGGCAGCCGGAAGCGGTCGACGACATCCTGCAGGTCGCCAAGCACGACGAGAGCTCGAAAGTTCGCGGCCAGGCGCTCTTCTGGCTGTCTCAGGTCGCGGGAAAGAAAGCGGCCGCGGGGCTGCGCGAGGCGGTCGACAACGATCCCGACAGCGATGTGAAAGCGAAGGCGATCTTCGGCATCTCCCAGCTTCCGAACGACGAGTCGATCCCGCTGCTCGCCGACCTGATGCGCAACCACCACAACCCGTCGATCCGCAAAAAGGCGGCGTTCTGGCTCGGCCAGAAGAACGACCCGCGCGCGTTGGCCGCGATCGAAGAGTTCCTGAAGCGCTAGGACGCGCGGCGCCGCGCGTTGTTGACGGTCGCGCGCGGGCGTTGCGGGGCGGCTTCCTCCGCCTCGTCGTCCTCGCGCCAGTTGCGCCAGCGGTCGGCGCGCTCGAGGTAGACGATCATCCCGGCGGCGACGGTGATCGTGCCGAGGAGGACGACGACGACCTCCGGGTTGCGGCGCAGATAGTCCGTCATTTCGTCGAGGAGCTCGTCGATGTCCGCCTGCTCGAGGCGGGTGCGGACCTTGTCGACGGCGAGATCGAGCAGCCCGAGGCGCTGGATCAGATCGATGACCGTGTCGCTGGAGACCGCGCCGCCGAGGCCGTGGGCCGTCTTCCGGATCGCGCTCACCGTTCCACCGCTCTTGCGGGAGCGGGCGT
The DNA here is from genome assembly GCA_036003305.1 of Thermoanaerobaculia bacterium. GTDB lineage: Bacteria > Acidobacteriota > Thermoanaerobaculia > Gp7-AA8 > Gp7-AA8 > DASXHZ01. The sequence goes on along the minus strand of DASYSN010000113.1, from coordinate 6,483 downwards.
TTTCATTCGAAGCCATGGCGTTCCTCCGGCCTCATTCAGTGCAAGGAATTGACCAGCCCGCGCTCCACGTAGCGCACCGTACCGTGGTAGCATGGTACGCATGAACACGGTAATCGAACGTACCCAGACCGGCGTCCGCGTCGAGAAGCGGATCCTGAAAGTGCTGAAAGCGCTTGCCGAGTACCACGACATGAGCCTCGGCGATCTCCTGGAGGGAATCGTTCTGCACGCTTTTGAGGGAAAGGCGCCGTTCGGTCCCGAATCGCTCAAGCGCATCAGCGACCTGAAGAAGATTTACGGCCTCGACCTTACTGCCGCCCACAGCCACAAGCTCATTGAGAGCACAAAGGCGAAGTCTACAAAGAAGAAATAGTCGTCTCCGAGCTGGGCACAGTTTTGCACTGTGCGCAAAACAAGGAGAAACGCCTATGAAACTTCAACGAGTTGTATTGACTGCTGTGGCGGCCGGCGCGCTCGTAATCGCCGCCGGCTGCCGCAGCGCGCGAACGAGCTCAGCGACGACCACAACAGACAACGGGACATACACCACCAGCAGCAGCACCGTGAGCAACACCAGCGTCGCCACTCCAGTGATTACCCCACCCGCAACGACGGCCGCAGTAGGCACGACGACGACGGACGCCAATGGGGCGACTACGACGATCACTCCCAATGGATCCATCACCAAGTCGTCGAGCACCACAATCGTCTATCCGGACGGAACCGTAAAGACGATCAATGGCGACAACAGCAATATGACGAGCAGTACAGGAACGACGACGACCGGAACCACGGCGGTCGCCGGCGCGCCGGGGACCGTCACTACCCGAACGGTCACGACCATTACGACCAAGACCACCTCCGCCCCGTCGACCACGATCGTCCAGACCGTGCCGGCGAACGGCGGCACCATGTACATGCCGCCGCCCCAGACCAGCTCGTCGACCACGATCTATCAGCCGATGCCGCGGCCGTACTACCGTGCCCGGCGCTACCCCGGTCTCGATTTCCTCGCATTTGCCGACCGCGCTTCCTTCAGCACGAACAATCGCAGCCTCAACGGAACGGTCAATACCGGCGCCCTCGGCACCGATATCCGCAATGAGAACGGCTGGGGACTCGGCTTCAACAAGTATTTCGGCCGCAACTGGTCGACCGAGTTCACGGCGTCGCGCATTCAGCCGCGCGCCACGCTCACGCCGGCGAATTCGGCGGTCAATCCAATCACCGGCCTCCGCCTCAAGATGACCCCGATCACCGGCACGCTGCAGTTGCACTTCAACCCGCGGTCGTCGGTCGATCTCAACATCGGCGGCGGCGCGGCCTATGTCATGTTCAAGGCGGACAACTCGTTCAACCCCGGCACCTCAGGGCTCACGGGTGTCACGTTCCGCGATGAGTTCGGGCCGCTGGTCAACGCCGGCCTCGCGTTCAACATGAGCCGTAACTTCGGCCTCCGCTTCGACGCGAAGTACATGTGGGTCCGCGCCCGCGCGACCACCACGTTCAACGAGAGCGTCGGCGTCGTCGGAAACGTCGGCAACACCGAACATGTCGGCCTCAACCCCTTCGTCATCTCCGCCGGCCTCCGTTTCGGCTTCTAAGACCTTTCCCCCGTGCGGCGCAGGCTTCCAGCCTGCGCCCCGGGCCTACGGCTCGAGCTTCGCGTTCTGCAGAAAGACCTGGAGCGCGGAGAGCATCTCCGTGTGCAGCTTCCACATCTTTTTCTCGTCGTGCGGCTCGCCGAGGATGTCGGCCATGTCGAGCTCGAAAGAGGTCATGTCGCCGTACGGACGCTTGGGGTTCATCATCATGCCCTCCCACTGCGCGGCGCGGAGCAACTTCGCGTGACGCTCGGTGAACTGGAACGTGACGACTTTGTCCGTGGCCAGGTTCGCGAGCTCCGTCGGCAGCGCCTGCGCCGCCCACGGAATGGCGGCGAGCGGGTTGTCGTAACGGTATGTCCCTGGCGCAAGGGTAGCCGTGCGCGATGAGTTGCTCGAACGCTTCCGGCATCTCCATCAGCAGGTGATTGATTTCAGCCTTGTCGACCTTCGCGAGCCCCGCATGTTTGGCGATGTCCGCGTACGTGGCGTCGGAGATCTTCTCATTGTCCTCGACCAAGAGCGACGAAGGCAGCGCACCCGGCGCTCCCGACTCGACGGACGACCACAACACGACGCAGTGACGCAGCAACTGAAGGTGCGCAGGGGTCAGTTTGAACATCGTAACGGCAAGGAGGAGGCCTGGCAGCGACATTGAATTTCGTACAAGTTGTATCCCGATGGGTTCGGCTGCCGTGAGCCGAGTCACATCGCCGCCGCGATCGTACGATCCCAAGTGTCTGAGCTGGTAGGCCCTAGCGGACTCGAACCGCTGACCTCTACCGTGTCAAGGTAGCGCTCTAACCAACTGAGCTAAGGGCCTGTGAGGCAGGTCGCCGGTTCCGAACGGGGCGGGGTGGGGCCGCTATTCCATTCGGATCGGGAGCGCGAGGATAGCTGAGATCCGCGTTGCGATTCAACCGGGGTGCGGGCTGGAAAGCCGGCGCCACACGAGAGCGCGGTGACCATTCAGTTAACACGGATGACTCCCCGGTCATCACGACGTACGATCCAGTCACTTGAAAACCAAAGCGGACGTCGTGGAGGAGTTTCGCAAGGAGTCGATTTGCGACGCCGCGATGCGCGTCGTGGCGCGCAAGGGGATGAAAGGCGTCACCGTTCAGGACATCGCGGATGAGGCGGGAGTCGCGAAGGGGACGGTCTACATCTACTTCCAGTCGCGCGACGAGATCCTCGCCCGCACGATGGAAGGCGCCACCGAAAAGCTCGTCGAGAAGCTGGCAAACGCCTGCCGCGAGTGCCGCAGCTTCCGCCAGATCATGGAGCAGCGGATCCGGACGCAGCTCCAGCACTTCGAAGAGAACCGCGACTTCTTCCGTCTCTACCTCGCCATGGCCGAGCCATTCGGCGAGCGCCGGCTGAAGCAGCACCCGACGTACCTGAACTATCTGAAACAGCTCGAGACGATCCTCCGCGACGCCATCGCGCGCGGCGAGGTCCGCGACGCCGACGTCGGGCGTCTCGCGATCTCGGTCGCCGCCGTCGTCCGCGAGATCATCTTGAACCGCATCATCGACCGTGACCCGCCGCCGATGGAGGACGACGTCCGTTTCGCCGTCGACTTCGTCATGCATGCCGCCGAAAAGAGGATTGGATGAGACTTGCCGCCGTCACGCTTCTTCTGCCGTTGAGCATCGTCCTCGCCGGATGCGGCGGAGGCGCTGCGAAGCAGAAGGAGAGCGGTCCCCCGCCGCCGCCCCACGTCGTCGTCACGACCGTCATCCAGCGCGACCAGCCGATCACGCGCGAATGGATCGGGACCACCGAGGGGGATGTGAACGCCGACATCCGGCCGAAGATCGAGGGCTACCTGCTGCGCCGCGCGTATCAGGAAGGAAGCTACGTTCACCGCGGCCAGCTCCTCTTCGAGATCGATCCGAGGCAGGCCGAGGCGCAGTTGCGGCAGGCGGAGGCGAACCTCGAGCAGGCGAAAGCGGGGCTCGTCAAATCGCAGCACGACGTCGAGCGCTTTGAGCCGCTCGCGGCGCAGAAGGCGTTGAGCCAGCAGGAGCTCGACAACGCGCGATCCGCGCGGTCCGCCGCGCAAGCGACGGTCGGCGCGCTGCAGGCGGCGGTCGAGCAGGCGAAGCTGAACGTTTCGTGGACGAAGGTCACCTCGCCGATCGACGGCATCGCGGGACTCGCCAAGGGTCAGGTCGGCGATCTCGTCAACCCGCAGACCGTGCTAACGACCGTATCAACCGTCAATCCGATCCGCGTCGCCTATCAGGTGAGCGAGCAGGAGTACCTGCAGTTCCAGAGCGATCCGGCGATGCGCAACGCGGAGCTGGAGCTGATCCTCGCGGACGGCTCCACGTTCTCGCACAAAGGCCACATCGCGCTCTCCGGCCGCGACGTCGACATCAAGACCGGCACGATCACGACGATCGGCCTCTTCCCGAATCCCGGCAACGTCCTCCGCCCGGGCCAGTACGCGAAAGTGCGCGCCGTGACGACGCTGATGCACGCGGCGCTTCTCGTTCCGCAGCGCGCGGTGAACGAGCTGCAGGGGACGGAGCAGGTCGGCGTCGTCGACGCGAACGACACGGTCTCGATCCGCGCCGTGACGCCCGGCCCGCGCGTCGGCAGCGACTGGGTCATCGAGAAAGGCCTCGAGCCCGGCGACCGCGTGATCGTCGAAGGCTTCGAGCGGGCGAAGAACGGCGAGAAGGTAGTTCCTGAAAACGCGCCTGCAAAAGCAACCGCAGAGGCGGCGAAGTAATGGCCAGCTTCTTCATCAACCGGCCGATCGTCGCGATCGTCATCTCGATCCTCATTGTCCTCGGCGGACTCGTCGCGATGAGCGGCCTTCCGGTCGCGCAGTTCCCCGAGATGGTGCCGCCGCAGATCCAGATCCAGGGGCAGTACCCCGGCGCCGACGCGCTGACGGTCGAGCAGTCGGTCGCCACGCCGATCGAACAGCAGATGAACGGCGTCGAAGACTCGCTCTACATCCAGTCGGTCAACGCGAGCGACGGCACGGTGACCGAGCGCGTGATCTTCGACGTCGGCACCGACCGCAACGCCGACCAGGTGAACGCGCAGAACCGCGTGTCGCAGGCGCTGCCGAGCCTTCCGCCGGAAGTGACGCAGTTCGGCCTGACATACCGCAAGACGCAGGGCGTCCCGCTGATGATCCTCGCGCTCTACTCGCCGAAGGGGACGTATCCCGGTCTCTTCCTCGGCAACTACGCGATGATCAACGTCAACGACGCGCTTTATCGCGTACCGGGCGTCGGCCAGGTGCTCAACTTCGGCGCGTCCGAATACGCGATGCGCATCTGGCTCAAGTCGGACCAGCTCGCGAAGCTCGGCCTCACGGTCACGGACGTGCAGCGCGCTGTGCAGTCGCAGAGCACCGTGAATCCCGCGGGCCAGGTCGGCGCGGAGCCGGCGCCGGCGGGGCAGGAGTTCACCTACACCGTTCGCGCGCAGGGACGCCTCTCCACGCCGGAGGAGTTCTCGAACATCGTCGTCCGCATCAACCCGGACGGCTCGACGGTGCGCCTCGGCGACGTCGCGCGCGTGGAGCTCGGCGCGCTTTCGTACAAACAGATCGGCCGCTACAACGGCCAGCCGGCGTCGGTCATCGGCATCTATCAGGCGCCCGGCTCGAACGCCCTCGCGGTCGCGAAGGGAATCCGCGAGCAGATGGAGAAGGTCAGCGGAAGCTTTCCGGAGGACCTGAAGTACGCGGTCGTCGTCGACACGACGGCGCCGGTCGACGAGGGCATCCACGAGATCGTCATCACGCTGCTCGAGGCGCTGGCGCTCGTCGTCCTCGTCGTCTTCCTCTTCCTGCAGAACTGGCGCGCAACGCTGATTCCGATCATCGCGGTTCCGGTGTCGCTCATCGGCACGTTCGCGCTCTTCCCGCTCCTCGGCTTCTCGATCAATACGCTGTCGCTCTTCGGACTGGTGCTCGCGATCGGACTCGTCGTCGACGACGCGATCGTCGTCGTCGAGGCGGTCGAACATCACATCGCCGAGGGAATGACGCCAAGAGCGGCGACCATCCAGGCGATGCGCGAGGTGTCGGGGCCGGTCGTCGCGATCGCGCTCATCCTCTCGTCGGTCTTCCTCCCGGTCGCGTTCATGGGCGGCATTCAGGGACGGCTCAACCGGCAGTTCGCGGTGACGATCGCGGTGTCGGTGCTCATCTCCGCGTTCAACGCGCTGAGCCTCTCGCCGGCGCTTTCGGCGATGCTGTTGCGGCCGCGGCGCGAAGCGCGCGGCCCGCTTGGCCGATTCTTCGCGGTGTTCAACCGCGGCTTCGAACGCGTCACGAATCGCTTCATCGGGACGTCCGGGTTGCTGATCCGCAAGGCGGTGGTGACGCTGGTGATCCTCGCCGCCTTCGCGCTGTTCGCGGGACTCCTCGGCAAGAAGCTGCCGAGCAGTTTCGTTCCCGACGAAGACCAGGGCTACATCTTCCTCAACGTGCAACTGCCTGACGCCGCGTCGCTGCAGCGCACCGACGCCGTCTGCCGCAAGGTCGAGAAGATCCTCGGCGAGACGAAGGGCATCCACAGTTACAGCACGATCGGCGGCTTCAGCCTGCTCGCGTACGTCTCGGCGACGTACAACGGCTTCTTCTTCGTCAGCCTTGATCCATGGGACGCGCGGCGCGGCCCCACGATGGACGCGAAGGCGCTCATTGCGAAGGTCAATAAGCGGTTCCGAGCGGAGATCCCCGAGGCGACTGTGTTCGCGTTCCTGCCACCGCCGATTCCCGGCCTCGGGACCGCGGGCGGCTTTTCCTTCTGGTTGCAGGACCGCAGCGGCGGCACGGTCGCGATGCTCAACGAGAACCTCCAGAAGTTCCTCGCCGCGGCGAAGAAGCGTCCGGAGCTGCAGA
>DASYSN010000112.1:0-2151 GCA_036003305.1 Thermoanaerobaculia bacterium | reverse complement strand
AGCATCTCGTAGAGGATCGTTCCGAAGGAGAAGATGTCGGAGCGATGGTCGCCGGAACTACCGCGAATCTGTTCGGGCGACATGTAGCCGACGGTGCCCATGATCCGTCCCGGCTCGGTCGGCGTACCGCGCATCGTATCGTAGTCGGCGTCGACGTTGGAGTCGCCGGGAAAGCGCGGCGACATCAGTTTGACGAGGCCGAAGTCGAGGATCTTCACGAGGCCGTCGCGCGTGAGGAAGAGGTTCTCCGGCTTCAGGTCGCGGTGGACGATTCCCCGTTCGTGCGCCGCCGCGAGTCCGCGCGCCACCTGCTGCGCATAATCCGTCGCCTTCCTCGGGTGAATGGTTCCGGAGCGCAACCGGGCGCGCAGCGATTCCCCCTCGAGCAGTTCCGAGACGATGTAGCGCGAGTCGCCCTCCACGCCGATGTCGTAAATCGCGAGGATGTTCGGGTGATTCAGCCTCCCCGCGGCGCGCGCTTCCTGCTCGAAACGCTTGGTAGCGTCGGCGTCTCCCGTGAGGTGCGGCGAAAGAACCTTGACCGCGACCTCACGTCCGAGGCGCGTGTCGACGGCGCGGTAGACGACGCCCATACCGCCGGCGCCGATCGGCGCGACGATCCTGTAGGGGCCGAGCATGGTGTCGGCGGCAAGCATGCGAATCTCGTGGGGGAGAGTAGCAGAGTGGCATAGCGTCATAGCTGCATAGCGACGAAAGGACGGACTCCTCTGCCGCTATGCCACTCTGCCGCTATGCCCCTCTCTTCCGTCCCGCCATGTCGAATCCGACGGCGGCGACGAGGACGGCGCCTTTGATGATGTACTGGGTCGCGCTCTCGACCGACAGCAACGACATGCCGTTGTCGAGGCTCGCCATCACGAGTGCGCCGAGGAGAGCGCCGGCGACTTTGCCGCGGCCGCCCATCAGGCTCGTCCCGCCGATCACGCACGCGGCGATCGCGTCGAGCTCCATCAGCGTGCCGGCGTCGGGCGAGGCGCTCCCGACGCGGCCGGTGTGCAGGAGCGACGCGATTCCGACCATGCAGCCGAGCAGGGCGAACGCGCCGAGGATGTAGCGGCTGGAGTTGATGCCGGAGAGCCGCGCGGCGTCGGGGTTGCTGCCGATCGCGTACAGGTAGCGGCCGAAGACGGTGTGCTGCGTGACGAAATGGCCGAAGAGCGCGACGGCGATGAGGATGATGACCGGGAGCGGCACGCCGCCCTGGCTGTTCATCATCACGATGAAGATGACGATGAGGGCGGTGATGATGATCGCGCGCGTGAGATCGTTCAGCCAGATCACCGCCGAGATCGCGACCGCGGCTAACGCGATTCCCGCCTTCGGTGTGAGCAAGGCGACGCCGAGGAGGCGGAAGATCGGAATGGTCACCGGGATCGTCTCGCCCTTGCTGAGATAGAGAATCACGCCGCGCCACGTCAGCAGGCCGCCGAGGGTGACGATGAAGGATGGGATGTTTCCGTATGCGACGAGCGTCCCCTGAAGCGCGCCGACGATGACGCCGACCACGATGGCGATGCCGAACGCGGGGAGTAATCCGAGTCCCTGCGACATCGCCGCGATGCCGCCCGCGAGTCCGACCAGCGATCCGACGGAAAGGTCGATCTGCCGCGCCACGATCACGAACAGCATTCCGACCGCGAGTACGCCGGTGACGGCCATCTGCTTGAGCAGGTTCGCGAAGTTCACCGGATGCAGGAACAGACCGTACGGATAGAGGTCGCTGACGGTCCGCCACTGGAAGTACATCCAGATGACGATCAGCGCGACGACCATCGTGTAGGCGCGGGCCTTCACGCGGTCACCCTGTCGCTCTGTCCCGTCGCGCACGCCATCACCGCTTCAGCGGTCGCTTCGCCGCGATCGAAGGTGCCGGTGACTCGCCCTTCGTGGAGCACGATCACGCGATCGGAGAGGCCGAGGACCTCGGGGAGCTCCGATGACACGAGCACGATCGCCATTCCCTCGGCGGCGAGGCGCGTGATCTCCGCATAGATCTCCTGCTTCGCGCCGACGTCGATGCCGCGTGTCGGCTCGTCGAGCAGGAGCACGGCCGGTTTCGTGAGGAGCCACTTCGCGAGCACGACCTTCTGCTGGTTTCCGCCCGACAGTGTCGCGACCTCGGAGTCGAGC
>DASYSN010000111.1:0-9047 GCA_036003305.1 Thermoanaerobaculia bacterium | reverse complement strand
CATTGGTAGCAGACGATCACGTTCTTCACGAGCCGCCAGACGATGTAGTCGAGGATCGTGACGCCGAGGAGCGAGAGGCCGTAGGTCCACGGAACGAAGACCGAGCCGAGGACGACGAGCGCGATGCCGGTCGTGCGGTTGAAGTCTTTCTGGAAGTAGAGCTGATCGTGGCCGCAGGCGGCGCAGTGGTCGATCAGCGTATCGGGAGGCGGTGCGACGACTTCGTTCGGCGCGCCGCACCGCTCACACGCGTGCGGCGCCTCGCCGTTTTCACGCCCGAGGCGCGCTTCGCATTTGGGGCAGAGGAAGTGGACTGAGGCCGTGGCTATTTCGCTCGTTCGAGATACCGGTTCTCGCTCGGGTCGACGATGATCTCTTCGCCGTCGGTGACGAACGGCGGCACCTGAACGACGATCCCGTTCTCGAGCGTGGCCGGCTTGTACGACGCCGAGGCGGTCGAGCCCTTGACCATCGGCTCGGTCGTGGCGATCTTCGCCTTCACCGTCTTCGGAAGCTCGATGCCGATCGGCTTCGTCTCGTGGAATTGCACCTGGATCTTGATCCCGGGCGCCAGCCACGCGGCGGCGTCGCCGAGGTCCTCTTCCGAGATCTCGATCTGCTCGTAGTTCTCGGTGTTCATGAAGTGGTGCGCGTGACCGTCGGAGTAGAGGTACTCCATCTCGTGCTGCGTGATGTACGCGGGCTCGATCGGGTCCTGGGAGCGGAAACGGTGTTCGAACTGGTTCCCGGTGCGCATGTTGCGCAGCTTCGCCTGCACCATCGCGCGGAGATTGCCGGGCGTGTGGTGGCGGAACTCGAGGACCTTGCACAGGTCGCCATCGAAGAGGATGACCTGCCCTTTGCGGATGTCATTCGCCTGCATGAACGGCTGAATCCTTTCGGAAAACGTTTTTGCGTGCGCACCAACCTGAGCGGCGGCGGACGAATTCCAGTCCGCTATACTGCCGGGACTCCATATCGGAAAGGGAAATCCATGAAGAAAACGCTGATTCTCGCGGCCGCTACGCTCGCGCTGCCGATCGTCGCATCCGCCGGGCCGATGAAGGCTGGCAAGTGGGAAGTGACCCTCGAGACCCCTGCCGGCAATCGCACCGTGACCCGTTGCGTGACGCAGGACGAGGCCGACCATCCGAAGGCGCCGCAGAAAAAGAACGACGAGTGCAAGATCGATAACTACAAGGTCGACGGCAACACCGTCACGTTCAACGTGTCCTGCAAGAGCGGCGCGACGATGGACGGCAAGACCACGTACACCGGCGACACGTACGCCGGCGAGATGCATATGAAGATGGGTGATCGCGAGTTCACGCAGCACTCGACGGGCAAGTACCTCGGCAAGTGCGACTGATCTGAACCGGTTACGGGGTTTCGAGGTTACGTAGTCGGACCTCGGAACCTCGTAACCCCGCGACCTCTTTTCTTCTCGCCCACCAGAGTTGGGCGCACATCAGCAGCATGCCGAGGTCGCGGATCACGACGAAGCGCATGTCGGCGATCCGCTCTTCGTGAGACTTGCCGGCCGCCGTGACGTCGAAGCAGCCGCAATCGATCGCGTTGTTGCGCATCAGATTGATCGAAATCGCGACGATGAAGACCAGCAGGAGCAGCGCGATGAGCGTCCGCGCCGCGTCCTTCCAGATGCCGAGGATCAGCGCGAGGCCGCAGAGAAGCTCGAGCCACGGCATCGTCAGCGCCATCAGATTGATCAGCGCGCCGGGGACGATGCGATAGTTGTAGACCATGTGCGCGAACGACGGCGGATCGCCCAGCTTCGGCAGCGAGGCGACCACGAAGAAGATCCCGAGCGCGATCTGCACGCGGATCGTCAGCCAGGGGTGCGCCAGTGCGTTCGGAACGTTCATGGCGCCGAGCCGGTGTGAATCGCGGCGCCGTGCTTCTGCCAGTCGGGGAAGCCGTCCTTGTAGACGTAGACGTTGTTGAACTGAATCCCCCACAGCTTTTGCGCGAGCATGTGCGAGTCCTCGCACTCGCCGCCGGAGCAGTAGACGACGATCGGCTTCGCCTGGTCGGCTTCGCTGCTCCGCTCGTTGAAGAGCTTCGTCACCTTGTCGTCGATGTCCGACTCCCACACCGAGAACGACCGCGCGCCGGCAATGTGTCCCTGCTCGTACACCGACGTGCGCCGCGCGTCGAGGAACAGCGCTCCCGCCGCGTGCAGATTTGCGACGTCTGCGTAGGCGATCTCGATGTACGCCTTGTCGGGGTGCGGCGTGAATTTGGACGTTTCGGCGGCGGGTGGAGTTTCCGGTGGCCGGTTGCCGGTGGCCGGTTTCGGAATCGGCGCAGCCGTCGTCGTGGGGGCGCCTGTCGTGGTGGCGGGTGCCTTCAGTGGCGCGGCAACCGTCTGCGTCACCGGCACCGGAGCGGCGGTCGCCGTCGGAGCCGCAGTCGCCGTCGGAGCTGCCGTCGGAACCGCGCTGACCACCGGCGGCGGCGCCGTCGTCGTCTCCTGCGGCACCGTCAGCGCGTCCGGATACTTGCCCTTCAGCGTCATCTTGCGTTCGCGTCCCGCGAGCGAATTCGACACGAGCGCGCAGAGAACCGCCGCGATCACCAGTGTCGCGGCCTCGAGCCAGAATCGTCTGTTCATCGTTTTCTGTGACGCCGCGCGTCGCTCAACGTTACGTGCGGCTGCGGCGGAGAATGTAATCGAGTCCGCCTACACGATACCAACGATATCCGTAGCCTTCGATGGCGAGCTTGTGAACGCCGTCACCGTCGCCGTCGCTGTGGTCATTTGACAACAGGTTCACCAGTGATGTCCGGCCCCCGTTGTCAGCGTCCTCGATCTTCAACGTGATGCGGTGCGGCTTGTCGTCCGTGTTGTGGACCGCCACGATCGCGTTGCCGCGCCAGTCGTACCGGAGCGCGAGAACGTGCGGCGACCCGGTGCGCAGGATTTGCCAGTCGCCCCAGCCGATCTCCGGACACTCCTTCCGCATCCGGATGATCCGCTCCGTCCAGTTGAGGAACGAATCCGGGTCGCGGCGGTCGTCTGCCGCGTTGCGGACGCGATAGCCGCACACCTCGTCGTCGATGACGTGCAGGACCGGTTTCTCGCCCGCCGTGAAGCCGCCGTTCGGCTCGGTCGACGACCACTGCATCGGCGTCCGCGAGCACTGCCGCTCCTTCAGCTTCAGGTCGTCGCCCATCGCGATCTCGTCGCCGTAGCGGATCACCGGCGTTCCCGGCAGCGTGAACATCAGGCTGTACGCCAGCTCCATCCGCCGCCGGTCATAGTTGAGCATCGGCGCGAGACGCCGCCGGATGCCGCGGCCGTAGAGCTGCATCGACGGCTTCGGCCCCATCTTCTCGAAGACCAGCGCGCGCTGCTCGTCGGTGAGGCGTCCCAGATCGAGCTCGTCGTTGTTGCGGAGGAAGTGCGCCCACTGCGCGGTCACCGGACGTTGCCGCGTCTCTCGCAGCGCGGCGTTCAGCGGACGGACGTCGGCCGACGCGAGCGCATAGAAGACGTTCTGGTTGACGAGGAAGTTGAACATCATCTGCATCCGGTCGTCGCGGTCGCCGAAGTAGTTCAGGTCCTGATCGGGCAGCACGTTCGCCTCGGCGAGCAGCACCGCGTCGCCGCGCCGCCACTGCAGGAAGAGGCGGATCTCGCGGAGGAAGTCGAAGTCCTGCTCCGGCTTTCCGACCGACGGCCCTTTCTTCGAGATGACGAACGGCAGCGCGTCGACGCGGAAGCCGGAGACGCCGAGCTCGAGCCAGTAGCCCATGATGCGCTTGATCTCCTCGCGCACCTCCGGGTTCTCCGTATTGAGGTCGGGCTGGAAATCGTAGAAGCGGTGGAAGTACCACTCGCGCGCCTCCGAGTCGTACGACCACGTCGACTTCTGCACGCCGGGGAAGACCATCCCCTTGTTCCAGCCGCGCGGCCGCTTCTTCGACCAGACGTACCAGTCGCGGTACTTCGACTTCGGGTTGCTGCGCGCGTCGCGGAACCACGGGTGGTGGTCCGACGTGTGGTTCACGACGAGATCGACGATGACGCGGATCCCGCGCTCCTGCGCCTGGTTCATGAACTCGATGAAGTCGCCGCCAGTGCCGTAGCGCGGATCGACGCCGTAATAGTCGGTGACGTCGTAGCCGTCGTCGCGGCGCGGAGACGGATAGAAGGGGAGGAGCCAGAGACAGGTGACGCCGAGGCCCGCGAGATAGTCGAGACGGGCCGAGAGCCCCTCGAAGTCGCCCGTGCCGTCCGCGTTCGTGTCCATGAACGTCTCGACGTTGAGGCAGTAGACGATCGCGTTCTTGTACCAGAGGTCGGTGATGATCATGGTTGCTGGTTACTGGTTGTGCTGGTTAATCGGCATCCGGCATCCGGCATCCGGCATCCGGCATCCGGCATCCGGCATCCGGCATCCGGGGTTCCCTTCGTCGGATGCCGGATGCCGGATGCCGATCCCCCGGTCACGCAATCCGTTTCAATATGAGCATTGCGTACCCTTGCACCGTCATGTTCTCTCCCGCGCGGACTTCCGGCCGGTCGCGGAGGTCCGGCACCGGGTCATTGGTATCCATCACCTTCGTCCAGCGGTCGCCCCAGCCGTGGTCGGGGAGGCGAAAGTCGATCGGCTCGTGCCACGCGTTGAAGAGGAGATAGAAACTGTCGTCGACGATCGGATCGCCGCGCCGGTCGGGCGTCGGGATCGCATCGCCGTTGAGGAAGACGCCGAGCGAGCGGGCGAAACCGTTCTGCCAGTCGGAGTCGGTCATCTGCGTGCCGTCCGGCTTGAACCAGCCGATGTCGCTGACGTTCTCGCCGTGCAGGGCGCGCCCCGCGAACCAGCGGCGGCGCTGGAAGTTCCGATGCGTTTTCCGGAACTGCACCAGCCGCGCCGTGAACGCGTACAGCGTCTCGTCGACGTGCTCCCAGTCGAACCACGAGACCTCGTTGTCCTGGCAGTACGCGTTGTTGTTGCCCAGCTGCGTCCGGCCGATCTCGTCGCCGCCGCAGATCATCGGGACGCCGATCGACAGCAGCAGCGTCGTCAGGAAGTTCCGCTGCTGCCGCGAGCGGAGCTGGTTGACGTTGACGTCGTCGGTCGGCCCCTCCGTGCCGCAATTCCACGACCGGTTGTCGTTCGCGCCGTCGTTGTTGTTCTCGCCGTTCGCCTCGTTGTGTTTGTCGTTGTACGAGACGAGGTCGCGGAGCGTGAAGCCGTCGTGCGCGGTGATGAAGTTGATCGACGCGTACGGCCGGCGGCCCGTCGGCGCATACAGATCGGAACTGCCGGTGAAGCGCGACGCGAGGTCGTCGATCGACGAGTCCGTGCCGCGCCAGTAGTCGCGCACCACGTCGCGGTACTTGCCGTTCCACTCCGACCAGAGCGGCGGGAAGTTGCCGACCTGGTAGCCGCCCTCGCCGACGTCCCACGGCTCCGCGATCAGCTTCACCTGCGAGATCACCGGATCCTGTTGGATGATGTCGAAGAACGCCGAAAGGCGGTCGACGTCGTGCAGCTCGCGCGCGAGCGTCGAGGCGAGATCGAACCGGAAGCCGTCGACGTGCATCTCGAGGTGCCAGTAGCGCAGCGAGTCCATGATCAGCTGCAGCACGTGCGGGTGCCGCATGTTCAGGCTGTTGCCGGTGCCGGTGTAGTCCATGTAGTACTGCCGCTGGCCGTCGACGAGCCGGTAGTACGCCGCGTTGTCGATGCCTTTCATCGACAGCATCGGACCTAGGTGATTCCCCTCGGCCGTGTGGTTGTAGACGACGTCGAGGATCACTTCGATCCCTTCCTCGTGCAGCGTCTTCACCATCTGCTTGAACTCCTGCACCTGCTGGCCCGTCGACCCGCCGGAGGAGTACTCGTTGTGCGTTGCGAGAAACGAGATCGAGTTGTAGCCCCAGTAATTGCGCAGCCCCCGCTCGATCAGGTGCGGGTCGTGGACGAACTGGTGGACGGGGAGGAGCTCCACCGCCGTCACGCCGAGCGTCTTGAGATGCTTGAGCGCGGCGGGATGCGCGATCGCCGCGTACGTGCCGCGCATCGACTCCGGGATCGCGGGATGGCGCTCCGTGAATCCCTTGACGTGGACCTCGTAAATGATCGTCTCGTACCACGGCGTGCGCGGGTGCCGGTCGTTGTCCCAGTTGAAGTACGGATTCGTGACGACCGACTTCGGCATGAACGGCGCGCTGTCCAGATCGTTGTACGAATTTTCCGGATCGTTGAAGTGGTACGGGAAGACCGCCTCGTTCCACTGCACCGTTCCGTCGACCGCTTTTCCGTACGGATCGAGCAGCAGCTTGCTCGGGTTGCAGCGATGCCCGTTCTGCGGCTCCCACGGACCGTACACGCGGTAGCCGTACCGCTGCCCCGGGCCGACGTTCGGCAGATATCCGTGCCAGCAGAGAACCGACATTTCCGGAAGGTCGACGCGCGTCTCGCGGCCCTGCTCGTCGAAGAGGCAGAGCTCGACCCGCGTTGCGATTTCCGAAAAGAGAGAGAAATTCGTCCCCGCCCCGTCGTACATCGCCCCGAGCGGATAGGGTGTCCCCGGCCAGATCTTCACTTGCACGCCTCAGTTTGCCAGTGGTGTGCCATGGAGAGGGGAGCTAGGAGCTGGGAGGTGGGAGCTGGGAGGTGGGAGAGGGGAGAGCGGAGAAAGAAGAAGTTGCTTCTTCTCCCATCTCCCATCTCCCATCTCCCAGCTCCCCTCTGACTGGCACATCGCTCGCTCTTTACCTGGCCGTCATGCGACTGAACAAACAACCGGATCGGCGCTGTACGTACGTGGTGGCGCTCTCGCCCGCGGCGCACGGCCTCGATCTTCGACCTTTTGCCGACTATCTCTCGACCCTCGGCGTCGCCGGCTGTGAGGTGATCGTCCTCGACTCGTCGGAAGCGTTCGACGAGCACCGCCGCGTGCTCCGCTGGGTGGCCCGCCACATTGCCGTTCAGGACCCGATCGATGTCGTCCGTTCCGCCGCGCAGGTCGCCTCGTGCGACAAGATCATCGTCGCCGGCGAGAACGTCCGCTACAACGTCGCCGACCTGACGGAGCTCTGCGCCATGCTCGACGCGCACGAGGTCGTCGAGGCGCAGGATTACCTCGAACCGATGCCGTGGTGGGGCGGCATCGATGCCGGACGCATGCTCGTCCACCGCGGCATCGATCCGCATCCCGATCGTGGAGCGACGTTCGGGTTCCGGCGCACCATCCCGCGCGGTCTGCGCGGCTTCGACGCGACCGGCTCGACCGATCCCGTCCGCGTGCTCGCACTGCACGGCGCCGACGTCGTCTCGACGACCGAGCTGTTCGTCCGGCGCTGCCCGCCGCGGCTCGGCGAGTGGCTGCGGGAGCGCCCGCGCGAGGCGGGTCTCGACTTCGACGTCCCCGCGAAATCGGCGTTCTTCTTCGCGCTCATTCCGATGGCGATTCTGCTCACGCTCATGGGCGGCGGACGTCTCGCCGTCGGCTACGCGAGCGCCGTCGCGTTCGCGTCGATCGTTCTGGCGGTCCGAGGCCGCCTCGGCGCCGGAGCGTTCTTCCCCCTGCGCGCCTGCCTCTTCGCGCCGCTGTGGGTCCTCGAACGCTCCGTCAGCGTCTATTGGGCGCTGCTGCAACGGATGCGCGGAACCGTCGTCGAACAGCCCGCCGCCATCGCGACGCAGGGGAGGACGAAGGTGGCCAGCGGCGAGTAAGAGATTTCCGTCATCCTGAGCCGGCGTAGCGCGGCGAAGGATCTCCAGATGCGAAAATGCCTGCAATTTTGAGATCCTTCGCCGTCTACGCGGCTCAGGATGACGGACGCTAGAATCAGTCCGTCTTCCGCGGCACCGCGAACGATTTCAGGTGCCCCGCCGCATCGCAGATGAAGAGGTGGTCGCCGCCGATGATCGGCGTCTGCCAGTGCACGTCGCTGATCTCGGTGGAGCTCCAGAGCGTCTTTCCCGTCTCCGGGTCGAGCGCGCGCAGCGTATTCGAGTGCGCGACGTAGAGAACGTCATTCGCCATTACCGGCGACGACGCGCCGCCGCTGATCACCCACTGCGTGGCGAGGTGCGGCTTCTCGCCGGAGAGGTCGAGCTTCAGACCGCTCACCCCGCCTCCCGTTCCGAAGAAAACCCACGCGCCGCCATCCGGCGCGAGCCAGGCAACCGGTTGCGTGTGGACCTGCCAGCCTTGAGGCACGCCGATCACCTCGATCTCGCCGCCGAGGTGGCGCGGGCCGCCCTGGCCGCTGAGATCGTCGAGATCGAGCAGGCGGATCTGCTCGTCCTTGCCGCCCTGCACGCCGAGGTGCGGTTGCGAGGCGCTGGTGCGTGGAAGAATCGCGATCGTCGTCGATGACAGGTCGAGGTCGTTGTCGGTGAGCTGCTGGTAGTTGACGGGCGTATAGCTGTCGACCGGAGCGCCGCGATCGGTCGTCAGGTCCGGGCGAAGAGCGACGACGCTCGTCCCCCAGTTGAACCCTCCCTGATCCGCGTCGTACGCGCCGTTGCCGGTCGTGACGAACACCCGGTCGGTGTCGGGGTCGTACACCGCGCCGCCGCGCGCCCAGATCCCCGCCTGCAGATCCTTGCAGTCGCCGGCGGCGAAGTGCCGCTGCTGATCGCTGCACAACGCGTTGAAGATCTTCTGCGAATTGCTATCGAGATCGATGGCGACGACGTGTCCCTGGTAGTCGCCGTCGTCGCCGGGAATCGGATACGCGGAAATCGCGGCGTAGAGGTAGGTGTGCCCGTTCGCCGCGGTCGCGATCGTCAGCGGCGACGAACATTTCTCGACGTCCGGCTTGAGCGTGACGAGCTGCGGCCACCCGCTTTTGACCTCGGTTTCGTCATTCAGCGAGTACTTGTGAACGTAACCATCGAGGCCGTAGCTGTAGACGAACATGCGGTCGGGATCGACGGCCGGCGACGACGTCGTCCATCGCGGCCCGAGCGGTGCCGGCGTGGACCAGATCCCCTCGCCCGTATTAGCGTCGAACGCCATGACGCGGCCGGCGGATGTAGTGATGACGATCAGGTCGCGCT
>DASYSN010000110.1:0-5423 GCA_036003305.1 Thermoanaerobaculia bacterium | reverse complement strand
GGCGCGCCGTATTGAGAAGTCAGAAGGTTTGATTTGTCGCGCATCGCCGAACCGAAGAACCAGACGCGGTCAGGAACGAGCGTGCCGCCGTAGTTGGCCGACATCAGGTTCGTTCCGAGCGTGAACGAGCCCGACATCCTGTTCGACGCATCCTTCGTCACCGCCCGGATCTCTCCGCCGGACCCGGTGAGCTCCTGCCCAAATGCGGCCGTCGCGAGGAGAAGGAAGAGCGGGAGGTAGCGAGTCATGAAGCGATTATCCTCCCGTTCTCCCCGCGCTCAGTGCGACGAGCTCGTCAACTTCTCGATCACCTCCGGCGAGAGCGCCACGTCCTGCGCGTCCGGCGGCACATAGGTGGGATCGCTCCTCACCCCCGACTCCTGAAGCTCGTCCATGCGGGCCTGCATCGCACCGAGGCGATCGCGTAAGTCTTCGTTCTCGTCGGCGAGCCTGCGGTTGTCCGCCAGCCACTGCTCCATCTCCGCTTCGTGCCTGTGGTGGTAGAACATCAGCGCGTACTCGTCGTCGTCGATATGGTCGAGCGCGAAGGCGAGGAACACCGCGTCCCAGAGGCCGTAACGCGGATAGAACGAGTAGACGTAGCGCGGCGGCGTCCACCCATACTCGTCGTAGAAGACCGTGCGGCGGTAGTAGTACGTCGTCGGAACGATCCGCACGCTTCTCAGAACGACGCGGTGCGCGGGGACGAAAACGATCGCCGTGTTGTGGCGGACGAAGTACGAGCGCTCCGCGTGGTATCGCTCGTATGCGCGCCGGCGCGCGGCCGAGTCGGGGTGCTCGCTCATCCGCGCATGGAAGTGATCGCGGTCGAACGTCACGTGCGCGTGGTCGACGTGCTCCGTCGTGTGACGCGTCGTGTCGACGTGCGTCTTCGTGTAATGGTCGCGGTTCCGGTTGACGTCTCCGGAGTGCGTCTCGCCGGTCGACGAAGGGTGATCTGACGAAGGATGATCCGTCGACGAGTGGCGGTCGCGGTGACTGCTCGACTCCGTGACCGGCTGCGGAGCCGGAGCGGGAGCCGGAGTCGGTTTCGCGGTCGAGCCGTGCTGCAAGCCGCTGTTCGAGTGGTCGTGCGACTGCTGCGCCGCGGCGCTGTCTTTGTCCTTCTTCTCCTTCTCTTTGTCCTTGTCGTGGTCGGCGCTTGCGAGCAGCAGAGGCGCGACCAGGAGGCACACGAGCAGCGCGAGAAAGCGTGGAAACCGGCGGTAAGTCATAGCTCAACAATATGATGCCGGGCTCGTGGCGCGTCAATCATGCACATCCACCGTGAGTTGATCGTTCATGCGAAATTTGGCAGTGTCCTGCCGGTTTAGCTAACATTAGGCCATGAGGCAAGTGAACGTACACGAAGCGAAGACGTCACTCTCGCGTTTGTTGGAAGAGGTGGAGGCGGGCGAGAAAGTGGTTATTGCGCGCGCCGGCGAACCCGTCGCCGTTCTCGTGCCTTACGTCGCGGCGACAAAGAAACGGCGACTGGGGCTTTTCCCGGGCGAGGCCACGATCCACGCTGATTTCGATGAGCTGCCGGCCGACATCGCTGCTGCTTTCGGTGGCGAGTGAGACTGCTCGCTGACACGCACGTCCTGCTTTGGAGCGCGACAGATCCTGCGAAACTGAACCAGCAGGCTCGCGCTGCGATCGAAGACGGGTCGAACGACATTCGCGTCAGCACCGTGAGCGTGTGGGAAATCGCAATCAAACAGTCGCTTGGCAAGCTCGATCTGCCGCGGCCCGCGGAGCAGTGGTTGCCGGATGTACTACGCCGCACCGGGTTCGAGGTGGCAGATGTCACCGTTTCGGCGGCACTGCGCGTTCGCGGCATGGCGTGGCACCACCGCGACCCTTTCGATCGTCTTCTAATCGCGCATGCTCTCGAGGAGGGGTACACGATCGTTACGAGAGACGACGTGTTCGAGGCTTACGGGGTAGCGGTACTACCCGCCTAGCCTGAGATACACCTCCTCTTCTGGCGTTGCGGGACCGAGGAGCGTCCGCGCGGTCAGCTCGCGGGCGAAGAGGACGATCCGCTCCAGCTTCCGGCGCGGGCGGGCAATGGCGCCGTACGCGTCGAACTGCTGCGCGGCTTCGTAGAGCGGCTGGAACGAGGCCTGGCTGCGGACGAGCTGGATGAAGTGGATGCACTGCTGGTCGTTGAGCAGCAGCGGAAGGAACGCATCCGCCTCGGGGAGCATCGGGCGGCGGCGGTCGAAGCGGATGAAGGAGAGTAGCAGCGCTTCGTAGCGGCGGACGTCGGCGTTGCCCGGCCGGACGCAGCCGAGAGCGATCGACTCGGCGTAATAGTGCTCGAGGTGCGACTCGCCGCGGATCCACAGATAGCCGCTCAGCTCCATGAGCGCGTTCGCCATCTGGACGGGAAGGCTCGCGAACGCCTGCGAGCTGGCGGAGCGCCGGACGACGTTCGCGAGGAGCCGCAACGCCTCGCGACGCTCGCGCTCTCCGTCGACCTTCAGGGCCGTGGCGGTGTTGTCGAAGTCCACCCACACACAAGTACTGCAAAAAATGCGCAGGCGTCAACCAATCGAGAGCCCTTCTCCCCTCGTGAGAGGGGAGAAGGTGCCGAAGGCGGATGAGGGGTTTCTCGGTGAAGGCTGTGAGAGCGCCTGCGCGGGCTGCCGTCGCGCCGTCTGCACCGTGTAGCCAGTTGTTTTAACCCTGCAGAGAGGCGTCGGCACGCCGCAGAAAGGCGGTTGCGCCCTGCAGAAGGGCGGATGCACCGCGCAGACGGCTGTGTGCCGCCGGGTACGAAGCCTTCTGCGCCCTGCAGAAGGGCGGTTGCGCCGCGCAGTCGGGTGTGTACCCCCGGGTACACGCCGGATGCGCCGTGCAGAAGGGTGTGTACCGCCTGGTACAACGCTGGATGCACGGTGCAGAAGGATGTGTACCGCCGGGTACACGCCGGATGCACCGCGCAGATGGCCGTTTGCACCGTGCAAACAGGTGTGTACCACCGAGTACGAAGCCGTCTGCACCGTGCAACCCGCCACCTGCACCCTGCAACCGGCCGTTTGCACCGCGCAGATGGCCGTTTGCACCGTGCAAACAGGTGTGTACCACCGAGTACGAAGCCGTTTGCACCGTGCAGACACGCGTGTACCACCGAGTACGAAGCCGTCTGCACCATGCAACCCGCCGTTTGCACGGTGCAACTCGCCGTTTGCACGGTGCATCCCGGCCTTTGCGCCGTGCATCCCGGCCTCTGCACCGTGCAAACCGGCGTCTGCACCCCGCAGAGAGGTGGCTGCACCGCGCGCGGCGTCAATTCTTCAGCGCGACTTGCCGACGACGATCCCGATGAGGCGGAAGCGCTCGCTGTCCTCGTCGACCGGCATCGGCGGGTGCGCCGGATGCGCGCTTTCGAGGAGCAGCTTTCTCCCGCGGGTGCGCAGGTGCTTCAGCAGCGGCGTGCCGTCGACGGTGCAGACGACGACCTTGCCGATCGCAGTTCGCGGTTCCCGGTGCGGTTGCACGTAAACGAGATCGCCGTCCTCGTATCCTGCGCCGGTCATCGACTCGCCGACGACCTGGAAGACGCGCGATGCCCGGTTCTCCTTCATCTCGCGCGGGATCCGCTTGCTCGGCAGCTCGAACGCGGCCGGCTCGAGACCGGAACGCGGAGTCGCCGCCACCGGGATGACCTTCGTCGCCGTTCCGCGGGCCTTTCGGCGCTCCGGAATCGCGAGCGGGGAGACGACCTGGTGTCCCTTCGTCCGCTCCACGATCCACTCGCCGTGCTCCGCGAGCTGCTTCAAATCCTCGGTGCTCCAGATGAACGGCGAGTCGCCGACGATCGCGCTGATCGGTTCTTTGATCGCGACCGCGATCGCGTAGATCGTGAAGAAGCTCGGGTCGCGCGAGGTCCCGTCGAGGATTCGGCTCAGTGCCGCGGCCGTGATTCCGACCTCCTCGGCGACCCAACGGTGCGCCAGGTTCTTCCGGTCGATCAACGCGCGAAGCCGCTCGCCGAGCTGCATCGTCATGAACGTACCGGGATTGGCTCGGAGTGGCGGAGGAGGTGGTGTACTCCGCGACAACGCGAAGCGGTGTGGTTGTCGATGGGTATAATGACTCTTATAGGTTACTACTACGGGCGCACCGCTGCGTTGTCGTTAGCGACAACGGGGGCGCGGCTGGAAAGCCCGCGCCACACGGGGTTACCCGAGCGCCTGCTGGACCAGCGCGCGCTGCTGCTCTTCGTGTCGGTGATGCGATCCGGTCGCAGGGGCGGCGGCGGTGGGGCGGCCGGCGTAGCGGAGCGTCTGGTCCGGGCCGACAGATCGGCGCCGAACTGTCTTGCGGTTCGCCGAAACCGGACTCGCGAACGCCGCGCGATCTCGGTCGTCCGAAGAAGAAGGGTCCCAAGGTCGATGAGGGAGGAGTTCTGATCGCCAGCGGCGCTCCTGCGCCCCATCGCAGCTAGTTTGCGGCGCTAGCTGGCTGCGGGCGGCTCGGCAATCAAACTCCTTTCGCACGCCAGTTCACATTGCGTCGAGCTGTGAAAGGAGATCCACCACGGCATCTGCATACGCTTTGTTCGTCGCAGCCTGCTGGGGGAACATCCCTGCCCAGACGGAGGTAGGTGAACAGCGGTCGGTGCGGACTGTTCGGGACTCCTGCGCTTCCATGCGCACTGTCGCGGTCATGGTTGCGCATCCTTCCCAACTATCACGGTTCGACTTGTCAGCTCGAAGCTTAACGACCTTCACGTCGATCGTATTCGGTGACTTCTCAACAACGGACGCGCCAGCAGTGGTGAGAGCTGCCGTGAGGTCGTGAACCAGCTGCCGTTCAAGTCTCGCGGAATCGGCGGCATCAGCCCGAATGTCCTTCGCGGTCACAGCGACGGATTTCCCTTTGAACTGCCGCAACTCAAACGCCGGTAGCTTGACGATGGCCTGAGTGTTCGGTGCCGCCGTGTAGCTGCTACATGCCGTCAGGAAGAGGATCGCCGCTCCCGTTACGAACCACTGTGCATGTTTTGCCATGTCAGACACGATAACGTGTTTTCGAGAGGAGCGGACCTCTCGCGCGTTCATGGACGGTGGCGCGGCGCGGGCTGGAAAGCCCGCGCCACACGGGGTTAGCCGAGCGCTTGTTGCACCAGCGCGCGCTGCTGCTCTTCGTGACGGTGATGCGAGCCGGTCGCCGGGGCGGCGGCGGTGGGGCGGCCGGCGTAGCGGAGCGTCTGGTTCGGGCCGAGGAGTTGGGCGAGGCGGTCGTGGAGGAACGGCCACGGGCCCATGTTGCGCGGCTCGTCCTGCGCCCAGACGATCTCCTTGGCGTTCGGATATCCCTTCAGCGCGTCGACGATCATCGGACGCGGGAACGGGTAGAGCTGCTCGATCCGGAGGATCGCCACCTTCGCGTTCGCCTTGTCGCGCGCG
>DASYSN010000109.1:0-14385 GCA_036003305.1 Thermoanaerobaculia bacterium | reverse complement strand
CGCCGAGGCGCACGTCGCGAAGGGGCAGTACGAGCGGGCGTCGCAGGTGCTCGAGCGCCTCATCCAGCGCGAGCCGCAGAACGCGCAGCACCGCAACAAGCTGCAGTTCGTGAAGTCGCAGATGGGCGGCGTCGACACGATCCCGGCGAAGCAGAAGAGCGTGGAACAGCCGCTCCCTCCGCCGTCGTCTTCGATGTCGTCGTCGATGTCAATGGAGATCGAAGAGCCGGCGCCGTCATTCAACTTCGAAGAGCCGTCGCCGTCGTTCGACCTCGATCTCGACTCGTCGCCGGCATTGGAGCTCGACTTCTCGGCGATCCCCGAACCTGCTCCTCCGCCGCCGCCTCCCGCGCCCGCCGCGCCTTCGCGCCTCGCGCCTGCCGTAGAAATCGCGGCCGCGGACCTCAGCGGCAACGAGAGCGATGACCTCGACTTCATCACCGAGCACCTCACGGAAGCGGAGGTGTTCGCGAAGTACGGCCTCGCCGAGAAGGCGGCCGAGCATCTGCGCTCCGTCCTCGAGCGTGCGCCCTCGAACCTGACGGCGCACGAGCGCCTGTACAAGATCCTGCTCGACGAAGGCGACGTCGATGCGGCACGCGGCGCGGCGCTCGCGCTCGTCGATCTCCTGATGGAGAACGGCGACGACGACGCGATCGCGGCCGTGAACAACGAGTTCCTCGCGCGCGGTCACGCGCTCGCGCCTCAGGCGAAAGCCGCTCCGGTCTCCGCTCCGGCGTTCGAACCGGAGCCGGAGCCCGAGATCGAGGCCGCGGAGGAGGAGCTGAGCTTCGACCTCGACTCGACGCCGTCGGAGTTCGAGATCGACAGCGTCTCCACGTCGTCGGTCGCTGATTTCGCGCCTCCGCAGGAAGAAACGATCGAGTTCGCCGACCTGTCCGCCGAAGTCGAAGAAGAGCCGGAGCTGCCGACCGAGGAGCCGTTCTTCGGCATCGAGGCGTCGACGAGCTTGGGCCCGACCGCCGAGGAGATCGGCGAGGTCGACTTCTACATCGGCCAGGAGCTGTACGACGAAGCGCGGGAACGCCTCGATGCGCTCGCCGCACGCTTCCCGGACGATCCGGACGTTGAAACGCGGCGCGCGAAGATCGATGCCGCCGCGGTCACCCCCGCTCCTCCGCCGCCGCCAGCCACGAAGACCGCGCCCGGCACGCTCTCGCGCGATGAGATCGAGAGCGAGCTGCTCTCCGCGATCCCGGACGACGACGAAGAGATCGCGGCCCCGGCGCCGCCTCCCCCGCAGCCCGCGGCGCCCCCGATCGCGCAGGCAGCACCCGCAATCGCGGAGGAGAACCTCTTCGCCGACGAGGACGACTTCTTCGACCTCGCCGCGGAGCTCGAGTCGGAGCTGAACGAGGAAGAGGAGCCGATCGCGCTCTCGGAAGAGGAGCAGTCGCTCGAGGAGATCTTCAAGGAGTTCAAGAAGGGCGTCGAACAGCAGCTCGACTCCGAGGATTACGACACGCACTACAACCTCGGCATCGCCTACAAGGAGATGGGGCTGACGGACGAGGCGATCGGCGAGTTCCAGCTGGCGTCGAAGGACCCGAAGCGCTCCGTCGAGTGCGCGTCGATGCTCGGCCTCTGCTTCCTCGAAAAGGGGATGCCGCAGCTCGCCATCAAGTGGTACCGCAAAGGGCTCGAGATGCCGGAGATCAACGAGGAGGAGCACGTCGGTCTCCTCTATGACCTCGGCAATGCGTACGTCGAGGTGGGCGACACGCAAAACGCGCAGAAGGCGTTCATGGAGGTGTACGGCATGAACACCAATTACCGCGACGTCGTCAGCCGCATCAAGCAGCTCGAGGGAGCGACATAACGCCCGACCCTCTGGTCACCGTCTTCCTCGGTGCCATCGTCGCAGGCGTCATCGGATCGATCCTCCCTCTCGGCGCCGGCATCGTCATCGTCCCGCTGCTTTTCCTTTTCGTGAAAGTGCCGATGCACTATGCGATCGGGACGGCGCTGATGTGCGTGATCGCCTCGACCAGCACGCGGCCGGCTCCCGCCAAGTGGAACTTCATCATCGGGATGACGGCCCTGGCGACCGCGTTCGTCTACTACGCCCGTGGCGACGTGCAGCCCGAGCTCACGGCGGCCGCCATTCTCGGTGTGTTCATCGGGTCGCGCGCACGCCTCCACTTCAGTGTGGCGGTCAGTTGCTGCCTGTTCCTCGTCGGCCTCCTCGCGGACGCGATCGATCCGATCGCCTTCGGGACGATCAAGCCGGCTCACATCCCGCTCTTGCCACGGGCGCTGATTCACGGCAGCCCGGCGGCGATGATGCACATCGGCGTCCTCATTTTGCTGGTGACGCCGGTCGTGCGGGTCGCACCTGCACTTTTAAGGAGATTTCGATCGGTGTACTCTAATTGTCGATCGTGAATCGTTCGATTGAGTCGTTACTGCGATTTGTGAATCTCACCTCATCCGGCATCCTGGCCGGCTCGCTCGGCTTCGGCGAGGCGGCGCTGGTGCCCGGCTGGGAACAGGAGCTCGGGCGTGACGAGACTTTGCGCACGCCGGAGACGAGGTATTTCAACGCGATCGGACCGGTCGCACTGGCGAGCGCGGTGACGCTCGCCGTCGGCTCCCGCGGGAACGGTGCGGTCCGGCGCGTGCTCGACACGGCGACCGCAATCAGCCTGGCCGGCGTGCTCGCGTCGACGATCATGGTGACGGTGCCGATCAGCCGCGAGCTCGAAACGCAGCCGGCGCGCGACTACCCGAGCGAACGCTCGCAGTCGCTCACGCGCAACTGGTCACGCGCGCACGCGGTCCGGACGACGCTGGGACTAGGCGCGTTCCTCTGCGCCGTCGCCTCCAACGTCGCGCGGCGAAATCACACGAAGTGAGTCCGGATCGCGCAGCGCGTGGAGGAAATATCCCGCGCATATCCACAATAGCGCCACGGTCAGCCACGCGATGACCGTCGCGTTCAGGGTGAACGGATTCGCGGCGCCAGGGCGTGCCGATGGGACGATGTCCTTCGTCTGATTCACGGCGGAGTGCATCAGCATCATCAGCAACAGGCTTCCCTTCGTGTGCACATACACCCACGCCATCGCGACTGACAGCGCGGTCACTTGAAGCAGATACACGACGAACGACTGACCTTTCGTATCCGCTCCTGAGACGAAAAAGAGCGGTAGATGCCAGCAGGCCCAGATGACCCCCAGCAGAAGGCTCGCACGCGCGAATCCGAACCGTGTCGCGAGGCGTGGGAGGGCATACCCGCGCCACCCAATTTCTTCACCGGCCTGGAAAATGGTCGAGATGACGATCGCCGCAACAATGATGAACCACGGTTCGTTGCCGAAGCGTGGCCATGCGCCTCTGATCATGCGGTGGATGACCGCAGCCGTGAGCTTGATTGCGGCCATGAAACCGATGGCGAAGACGTACCAACGCACCCCTACCCGCCAGTCGACGATCCGACGCAGCAACGCCGGGCTCCCCGCCGCGTCTGCTCGCGAAGTGAGCCACAACGCGATGATGGCTGGAGCGAAGGTGCCGAGGAGAAAGAGCAAACGAAGGCCCGGAACGGCGGTAGCAACGTTTCCGGCGCGACTCGCGATCACCCCGCCGGCGATGTAGCAGGTCCACGTCAGCAGGAACGTGAGCGAGAAGAATTTTAGAACGGAGCTCACATAGCGACGATACGGGTGCGGTTCGCCATTGTTTCGTGCAGCCCGTTACACACAGGCCCTACGTCGCGAAGTGATCCCAGCCGCGTGGCGGGAGCGGTTGGCCGTCGAGCATCACGCCGCGTCCCTCGACGATCCGTCCGATCGCGTACACCGGCCGGCCGACGCGCGCGCTCAGCTCCGACTCGCGCAGACGTGACGTGAAGAGGAGCGCATACTCCTCGCCGCCGTTCAGCACCGCCTCGCGGACATCGAGGCCGCTCTCGATCAGGCCGGGAAAGACCGGAATCCGTTCGCGCGCGATCTCCGCTCCGACATGCGACGCCTCGCAAAGGTGATCGAGATCGGTCGAGAGGCCGTCCGAGATGTCGATGCACGCGGTGGCAAGGCCGGCGAGCTTCATCCCGAGCTCGATCTCCGGCTCGGGATCGATCTGCCGCTGCACGGCCGACTGCGCAAACTCGCGCAATGCGTACGGCATGTCATCCAACTTTTTGCCGAGAAACTGGAGGCCCGCCGCCGCGCCGCCGAGCGGGCGTGAAACGTAGATCCGGTCGCCCGGCTTCGCGCCGCTGCGAAGGAGCGGTTCCTTCGCCTCGCCGATCGCGGTGATAGAGATGACCAGCTTCTCCGAACGCGACAGGTCGCCGCCGACGATCTCGATGTCGTACTCGTGGGCGGCTTCCGCGAGCGCCTCGATCAGCATTTCGACGTTCACCCACTCCGGCAGCCCGAGGGCGACGACGGCGTAGCGAGGCTGCGCGCCCATCGCCGCGAGGTCGGAGAGATTCACGGCGAGGCTCTTCCGCGCGATGAAGCGCAGCGGCACGGCCCGCGTAAAGTCGACGTCCTCGATCAGCATGTCGACCGTGATGACCTGCTCGCCGAGGACGGCGGCATCGTCGCCGGCGCGCGGGAACAGCTCGCGCAAACGCGCGACGATCTCGTGCTCGCTTTTCATGAGCGCACCGGGACGATCGGTTCGAGCGGCCGGTCGAATGTCTCGCGCGCATAGAGGACCCGCTCCAGGAACAGCCCCGACGGCGGCGCGGTCGGCTGCCACGCTTCCTTCTGTGCGAGCACGTCGCCCTTTTCCGTTCCGCGGCCAACCTCGGCGAGATACGACACGATCTTCCTCACCATCTTCCACAGAAAGTGCGACGCCTCGATACGGAAGAGGATCAGGTCATCGGCGCGCGCGAGGTCGGCGCGCTCCACGACGACGATCCGCGACTCGTCCGGCGCCAGGCGTTTGTCGGTAAAGGCCGTGAAGTCATGCCGGCCCGCCAGCGTCGACGCCGCGCGCGCCATCGCGTCGAAATCGAGACGGTCCTTGATCCACCAGACGAACGGCTTCGCGAACGCCGTCCGGCGCGTGGAGATCTGGTACAGGTAGACCCGCGAGACGGCGTCGTGGCGCGCGTGGAACTTGTCGCTCGCGCGTTCGGCCCGAAGGATGTGGATGTCGTGCGGCAGAAGGTCGTTGATCTTCCGCACCATCAGCTGCGGGTCGATCGGCTTTCGCGCACGGAGGTGGGCGACCTGTGCGGCCGCGTGCACGCCGGCATCGGTGCGCCCCGCGCCGCCGACGTCAACCTCGCCCAGGACCTGCGATGCCGCGCGGACGAGGTGTCCCTGCACGGTTTTCTGCGTGTTACCCTGCGCCTGCCAACCGGAGTAGCGAGTTCCTTCGTACTCAATGGTGAGCTTGTAAGTCGGCATGCGTCCCAATTCAATTCAGGTGGTCGGCGACACGCTGGTCGTCGTCTGGAACGACGGCCACGAATCATACTATCCGCTCGAGGAGCTCCGCCGCGCATGTCCCTGCGCCGCCTGCAGCGGCGAGCCCGACCTCTTCGGCCGCATGTACGGCGGCGGCCCGCAACGCTACACGGCGATGTCGTTCGTTCTACAGAACGTGGAGCAGATCGGCAATTACGCCCTCCAACCCAACTGGGCCGACGGCCACAACTACGGGATCTGGACGTTCGAACGCCTCCGCGCATTCTGCCCCGATTGCCGAAGTAAGTAACACCGAGGTAGCCTCGGGGCGATATATGCAACCGCCTCGAACAGTAGAACTAGCCCCCAAGACCGGATGGAAGCGATCGAGGAGTTCGCCCGAGAATTCTTCGCGGCCATTCTCGACTTCGACTACGACGAGTGCCTCGTCACGGACGAATCCTTCATAACCGATTTCGACATTGCCGAAGCGGAGGCTGATCGTCGCATTCGCCGCCGTTATGGGGTGGACGTATCGGACTTGATTCACGGCCCGATGATCGACTTGCTGGAAGCGATCCCAGAGCGGCGGCCACACAGGACGTAACTTCGCGCCTCCACGGTTTGCGCCTAAGCTTGAGTGATGACCGTCCCCTCCCGCCCCTCCAGGGCGTCGCGGAGGTGGTCGACGTCGGTGATGATCACTTGTTTGCCGGTGGCGCGGACGAACTGGACGGAGGCTTCGATTTTGGGGCCCATCGAGCCGGCGGGGAACTGGCCGGAGGCGAGGTGTTTCTCGGCCTCGGCGAGGGTCATGCGGTCGACGTTCTGCTGCGACGGCTTGCCGAAATCGATCGCAACTTTGTTCACGCCGGTGAGGATGATGAAGAGATCGGCGCGCAGCTCGCCGGCGAGGAGTGCGGAGGCGTAGTCCTTGTCGATGACCGCTTCGATTCCGCGCCACTGGCCATCGCGGCCGCGAACGACCGGGATTCCGCCGCCGCCCGCGGCGATGACGACCGACGCCTCGCCGATCATGCGCGAGATCGTCTTCATGTTCAGAATCCGCAAAGGCCGCGGCGACGGGACGACGTGCCGCCATCCCCGCCCTGAGTCCTCGCGCATCGTCCACCCGAGGTCGCGCTCGAGCGCCTCGGCGCGATAGCGGGTGAAGAAGGGACCGATCGGCTTCGTCGGCCGTTTGAACGCCGGATCGTTCGCGTCGACTTCGACCTCGGTCAGCACGGACGCCACTTCGCCGCCGATGCCGATCGACTCCAGCCGGTTCCGGATCGCCTGCTGCAGCATGAAGCCCATCGACCCCTCGGTCTGCGCGACGCAGACGTCGAGCGACTGCGGCGGAATCTTCGTCGACGCCTCCTCCGCCTGGACGAGGATGTTGCCCACCTGCGGACCGTTCCCGTGGACGACCAGCAGCTGGTAGCCGTGACGCACGATTTCCGCGAGCCAGCGCGCCGCCTGCTTCGCGCGCGCGATCTGCTCTTCCTGCGTGCCGCGGTCCTCCGGTTTCAGCAGAGCGTTGCCGCCGAACGCGACGACTGCCAGGCGCGATGACTGCGCCGTCATGCGAGATCCTCACGTTCGAGCGGCATCGTCATGCAGCGCGGACCGCCGCGCGCGCGGGAGAGCTCGTTCCCCTGAATCTGGATCGCGTACTTCTTGTCCGTCCATGTCTCGAGCTCCGTGCGCCCGAGGAGGAGATCGTCTTCGTACACGATGTGGTAGTCGTGTTTCGCGAGCTCCTCGGCGGTCCGGACGTTCCGTTCGTACAGGAGGATGATGCCCGGCGCGAGCGCGAACGCGTTCGCGCCATCCGTCCACTGCTCGCGCTGCTGATCGACCGCCTTGCGTCCGCCGCAGAAGATCGGCTCGACCTTCAGGCGGTTCCGCCGCAGCGCATGAATGAGCGATTTCTCCTCGCTGTACTGGATCGACCGCTGCGTCAGATCGATCGTGGTCACCGTCGCCGCCTCGTCGCCGCCCGGCAGCATGACCGGCGGATACATGAGGCACTCGTCGCGGCTAATGAACGTAAAGACCGTATCGAGGTGCATGAACGAGCGCTGCTTCGGCAGCTCGACAGCGATGATCGTGCGGATCGCGGAGTCGTTCGCCTTCAGCGCGCGTGCGAGGAAATTGACGCCGGCGCGCGACGTCCGCTCCGTGATCCCGACGAGCAGGAGATCGCGGCGCGCGACGAGGACGTCGCCCCCCTCGAGCGTCGGTGCGCCGCGACGCATCGGCTGTTCCGGCTCGGTTCCGGCCATGAAGTCGACGCGAATCGGCGACTGATCGCGGAAGAGTTTGTGGAACTGGAAGACGTACTTCGACAGCAGCGACTCGCGGCGCCGCGCCTGCGTCGCCATCCCGCAGACGATCACGCCGTCGCCGGCGACGATCTGCGGGTCGCGCATGAAAAAGTAATTCGGTACCGGAAAGAGATCGAACGTCGGGAGGTCGCCGCTCTGCTTCCGCTCGTTCGGAATGCCGCCGATCAGCACCTCGGCGAGCGCCGCCGGCGCGAGCTCCTTCAGCGTCGCCACCATCTTTCGCGAGCAGCGGTTCCGCTTGGTGAAGTCGCGGAGGACAACTCCTCGGATCTCCTCGTCCTCGAGCGTCTCCTCGAGGAGGTCCTGCATCTCGTAGACGTCCTCGGCGACGAAACGGATGAGTTGCTGGAAGCGGCGATGCTCCTCGCGCGCGACCTGGCCGTACAGGATGTCGTCGAAGAGAAGCTGCCCCATCATCGGGGGGACCATGTCGTCGATCTCGCGCCCGGGAAGGTGAACGAGAACGCGGCGCAGTTTGCCGATCTCGCTCGTAACGTTGAGCCTCATGCGCGCGGCATTCTATCGAGCCAGCCCGCTGCATCGCGCGTAGTAAACTGCGACATTCCATGCGCCCGCGCGCAGTCGTTCTCTTCGCCCGATCGCCCTGGCGTGAAGCCGCGGCGAAGGGACTGCGCGGCGAGACGGCGGCGCTTTTCCGCAAATTGATCGCAGCGTGGATGCACGCCGCCGTCGCGGCCGGCGCGCAAGTGATCGTTGCATGCGACGACACCGACCGCGATGGGCTGTCGCGAATTGCGCGGAACGTGGATCGTCTGACGTTGACGCAACGCGGCGAGTCGTTTGGCGAACGGCTGGCCAACGCCGCCGATGACGCGTTCGCCCTCGGCCACGAACAGGTGATCATCGCCGGCATCGATGCGCCGCCACCCGATCTCGACGCCGTGTTCCGCCTGCTCAACCACCACGGAATCGTCGCCGCCCCGTCGACCGACGGAGGCGTGAACCTGATCGGCCTCTCGGCGCCGGCGCACGAACTGCTCGCCTCGATCGAGATCGGTGCGCGCTGCAGCGACGCCTTCCCGCTGATCCTCGACCGCATCACTGACATCGATTCGCCGGAAGACCTCGTCCGCGCCGCGCGCGAGCTCGCGTGGGCGGCGTACTTCGAAACAAGACACCCATCCGATCGACCCGTCGTTCCCCCAGCCACCATCGCATTTCGACCAACTCCCTCACGCGCCCCTCCTGCCATCTAAGCGCTAAGCTCTCGCGTCCGTCACCTGAGCCGCGTAGACGGCAAAGGATCTCAAAATTCGCAGCACGAGCCACGGGCGGCGCATCTGGAGATCCTTCGCCGCGCTACGCCGGCTCAGGATGACGGAGTTGTTCAGCACTCAGACGGAGGACCGATGCCCAGCTACTACATGTCCGAGGACCTCGCGCGTTTTGGCGAGATCTCGAAGACGACGCCGAAACATTTCGACCTGTTTCTGAACTGGTACCAGACCACCATGGCGCCGGGCGCGCTCGACGAGAAGACGAAAAAGCTCATTGCGCTCGCCGTCGCGTTCGCGATCCAGGAGCCGTACTGCATCGACTCCTACTCCAGCGCCTGCACCGACAGCGGCATCTCGCCGGAGGAGATGGCGGAGGCGGTGAACGTCGCGGCCGTCATTCGCGGCGGCGGGACGATCGCCCACTGGGTCCAGGCGTGCAACACCGTCGCGCGTAAGGACTGACCGTGGCGCGTCGGATGGTCGTCGTCGGCGCGGGACCGATCGGTCTCGCCGCCGCCACCGGAGCGCGCGAGCGCGGGTTCGACGTGACGGTTCTCGAAGCGGGCGAAGTCGGAGCGTCGCTGCGGACCTGGGGCGCGACGCGTTTCTTCACGCCGCTGCGGATGAACGTGCATCGCTCGATCGAGGACGACTCGTTGCTTACCGGTCCCGAGTACATCGACCGCGTTCTCCTTCCGCTCGCGGCGAAGCTGAATGTTAAGACCAACACGCGCGTCGTCGGCATCACCCGCCGCGGGCTGACGCGTACCGATTACGCGGGCCATCCGCTGCGCGCGGAGAGACCGTTTCGCATCTTCACCAGCACCGACGAGGTATTCGAAACAGACGTCATTCTCGACGCCAGCGGGAGCGCGCTGCCGATTCCTCTTCACATTCGCGGAGCGATACGCACCCTCGGCGAGCTCGATGCGCGGAAGAACGAACTGCGCGGCAAGCGCGTGCTCGTGATCGGCCACGGCCACTCGGCGGCGAATGCGCTGCTGGTCCTGCGTGACGCGGGAGCCGAGATCACCTGGGCTGTCCGAACGGCGAATCGGAATCCGTGCGAAGAGATCGCCAACGATCCGCTGCCGGAGCGCCAGCGCGTCGCCGCCAGCGCGAACGCGCTCGCGCAGACGATCCGCACCGAGCGCCGCGCGAGCATCGAATCGATTGACGGCACGACGGTGCAGTTGACCGGCGGCCGCAGCGTTGACGCCGACGTGATCGTCGCGATGACCGGCTACCGGCCGGCGAACGACTTCACGACCGAGCTCGCGCTCGAAACCTCGCCGGTGAGCGAGGGTGGAGCGCGTCTTTACCGCGCGATCTCGAACATCACCGACTGCCTCTGCGTCCCGAAGCTGGCGAAGGAAGACTTCGCGTCGGGTGAGCCGAACTACTTCTTCATCGGCGCGCGCGCGTACGGCCGCAGCCGGACGTTCCTGCTGCAGACGGGATTTGCGCAGGTCGAGACCATTCTGGAGTCTCTCCATGACTGACACGCCGCACGTTCCGATGCTGTCGCTCGACACGATCTGGTTTCAGGTCGCGGGGACGCTCTGCAACATTGCCTGCACGCACTGCTTCATCTCCTGCTCACCGACGAATCACGCGCACGAGATGATGTCGTTCGAGGAGATCGTGCCGCGGCTGGAGGAAGCGAAGCGCCTCGGCGTCCGCGACTACTACTTCACCGGCGGCGAGCCTTTCATGAACCGCGACATGCTTCGGATCCTGGAGGCGACCCTGCAGCAGGGGCCCGCGACGGTGCTGACCAACGGCATGCTGCTCCGCGAGGAGACCTGCCGTGCGCTGCGTGAGCTGATCGACCGCAGCGAGTACTCGCTCGACCTCCGTGTCTCGCTCGACGGCTTCGACCATGAGACGCACGACGCGATCCGCGGGGAGGGCGTCTGGGATCGCGTCATGACCGGTCTCGCGAACCTCGCCGCGGCAGGGATCAATCCGGTCATCACGGTCACCACCGCGGCCGAGGGCGTCGACTCGGCCGAGGGCCGCGCGCGGTTCCTCGACATCATCCGGGCGTTCGGGTTCACGAAGCCGCGGCTGAAGGTGCTGTCGCTGTTCCTCATCGGCGCCGAGGAGTCGCGGACGCGCGCGTACGAATCGTGGGAACGGCTCACGACGGAAGGGATGGCTGGCGCCGACATGAGCGTCCTCCAATGCTCGACGTCGCGGATGATCACGAGCAAGGGCGTCTACGTCTGCCCGATCCTGCTCGACTTCGACGCGGCGCGGATGGGCGACACGATCGGAGAGACGATGAAGCCGTTCCCGCTGGCGTACGGCGCCTGCCACACCTGCTGGGTCGACGGGGTGACATGCAGGACGTGACGCGGCTCGCGCTCATCGGCGGGATCTACTCGAACGTTCACGCGCTCGTCGCAACGCTCGCCGACATCCGTCGACGAGGGAGCGAGGCCACGTACTTCCTTGGCGATTTGGGGGCGTTCGGGCCGTATCCCGATCGCGTTCCGGAGCTGCTCATCGAGCGCGGGATCGAGGGCATTCAGGGCAACTACGAAGAGTCGCTCGCCGGCGGCGCGACGGACTGCAACTGCGGCTACACCGACCCGCGCGACAACGTCTACGCGCAGATCTCCTACGACTACACGGCGGAGCGGACCTCCGACACGTTCAAACGGTGGATGGGCACGCTGCCGAAGTCGATGCGCTTCGAGATCGGCGGAACGCGCGTGCTCCTTTCGCACGGCTCGCCGCGGAAGATCAACGAGTTCCTCTGGCGCTCGACGTCGCCCGACCCGTTCCTGCACCGCCTCTGCGACGAGCACGAGACAGACGTCATCGTCTGTACGCACACCGGACTGCACTGGCACAAGCCGCTCGACCGCGGGCGGCACCTCGTCAACGCCGGCGTCATCGGACGGCCCGCGAACGATGGCCGGACCAACGTCTGGTACACGATGCTGGCGATCGGCGGCGAGGTGCAGGTCGAGTTCATTCCGATCGAGTACGACCACGCGGCGCTCGCCCGGGAGATGCGCGACGAGAAGTTGCCCGAGGAATTCATCGAGACGATCGAGACCGGCTGGTGGACGACGTGTTTAGAATCATTACCGGCCAAAGAGCGCGCCTCCAGCCGCTTCTGACGATGATCCGCAAGTTCCTCCTCGCTGTTGCATTCAGCACCGCGGCGGCAGCCGCGCCGCGCGTCGCGTTCGTCCGCACGATCGCGCCGCTGCACAACCTCGGCGGGAGCGAGGTCGTGATCATCTACGCGCTCGGCGACGCGCCGAAGCTCGACACCTTCCTCGACACGTTCCTCGACCGGACGAATCGTTCGGAAGAGCTGCGGATCGAAACGCAGCTCGATCACATCAAGAGGCTGCACGGCGAATGGCCCGACGCGGTCGTAGTCCGGCGCATCCGCCGCGAGCATCCGGCCGACGTCTACCTCGGCGTGAATCACTTCACCTGCAGCACCACCCAACGAGGAGGCGAAGGAAGCGAGCACACGACGGCGGGCGAGCGGATCAGGCGGCATCACGTCTGGGCGGACGCCGTGTGCCGCGGGCGTATGGACGTCATCGATCCGGCCACGGCCCGCCGGCTCTTCTCGTTCGACGTCCACGGAGAAGGGACGTCGCCACGCGTCACCGACGTGACGGAAGAGGAGCGGAACATCGCGGCGGAGCAGGCCGCGCACTTCGCGGCCGTTCAGGCGGCGGAGATGGTCACGCCGCGCCGCATCCGCGAATCGATCGAGCTCGACGCCAGAGCGCCGGAAATGGATCGCGCGATGCTGCTCATCAACGCCGGGCGCCTCGCGGCCGCGCGGAACGTCTGGAAACGGGCGTTGGAGCGCGCTCCCGACTCGGCGCCGCTGCACTACAACATCGCGGCGGTGTCGGAAGCGATGGGTAACGTCGACGTCGCACGCGACCACTACAGCGCTGCCGTGCGGCTCGCGCCGAAGGAGCGGTGGTATCGGCTCGAAGCGAAGATGTTCGAGCGCCGAAGCTCGGGCGGGAGATGATCGTGTGGCGCGGGCTTTCCAGCCCGCGCCGGAGGCGGCCTGGAAAGGCCGCCCCACACGAAGAGTTACGCGTTGATCTCTTTGCTGTTCCCGACGTTGATCTGGATCTGCTTCGGCTTCGCCTCTTCCTTCTTCGGGATGGCGATCTCGAGCACGCCGTTCTTGTAGTCCGCGGTGATCGCGTTCGCGTCGACCGTCCGCGGCAGGCTGAACGTCCGGACGAAGCTGCCGTACGAGCGCTCGATCCGGTGGTAGTTCCGGTCGTCCTTCCGCTCGAACTGGCGCTCTCCGCTCACCGTGAGCAGGCCGTCCTCGAAGTTGACGCGGAGATCCTTCTCCTCCATGCCCGGGACCTCGACCTTCACGAGGATGTGGTTCTGGTCCTCGGCGACGTCGACCGGGGGAGCCCACGTACCGCTGGTGAGCTGGTCATCGAGAAAGTTGAAGCGACCGAAGAACGGCTCAAACAGACGCTGGGGGTTGAAACGCGTTACGTAAGTCATGTCATTCATCTCCTGAATATGAGCGTTAGTAACTCTAACCACTCACTGCACAAATCATAAACGCGAGTCAATATGAGTCTATTTCGTGCAGATGTCAAGAGGGGAATGTTGCCGGACGCTTCGTGTTGGAACGCTCCCCGAGATGACCGCGCTCCCGCAGGAATCGACCGAGCTTGGCCGCGAAGTGGCTCGCAGACGGACATTTGCGATCATTTCCCACCCTGACGCCGGGAAGACCACGTTGACCGAAAAGCTCCTCCTGTACGGCGGCGCCATTGATGTGGCCGGCGCGGTCCGCACCCGGAAAGCCCAGCGCCACGCCACCTCCGACTGGCTGGCGATGGAGCAGGCCCGCGGGATCTCGATCACCTCGACCGTCCTGCAGTTCGAGTACGAGGGCTACTGCCTGAACCTGCTCGACACGCCGGGCCACCAGGACTTCTCGGAAGATACCTACCGCACCCTCGCCGCGACCGACAGCGCCGTCATGGTGCTCGACAGCGCGAAGGGCATCGAGCCGCAGACGCGGAAGCTGTTCGAAGTCTGCCGCATGCGGCACATCCCGATCATTTGCTTCATCAACAAGCTCGATCATCCCGGCCGCGATCCGTTCGACCTCGTCGACGAGATCGAGCGCGAGCTGCGCGTCGGCGCGGTTCCGATGAACTGGCCGATCGGCAACGGTCCGAACTTCCAGGGCGTCTACGACCTCCGGCATCTCCGCGTCCTCCGCTTCGAGCGGACGCAGCACGGCGCGTCGATCGCGCCGGTGGTCGTCAGCGGGATCGACGATCCCGCGCTCGAAGACGCGATCGGACCGACCGCGTGGACCGATCTCCGCGAAGCGGCCGAGCTTCTCTCGGGCGCCGGCGCGGAGTTCGA